>JADGCJ010000071.1:8496-15864 GCA_015229045.1 Magnetococcales bacterium | reverse complement strand
CTGGACCTGCCAGGGAGCCAGCCCCCTGGACCCCGATTCGTTGCCGGGTGCTGAACAGTTACTCTTTTTTTTCAATTTGTTTTTTTTATGAAATGGACTTTGGACCCAACCCGCCTGGAGCTGCTCCGGCGCTTCTGGCGTCTGGTCTGGCCCTATCGCTGGTATTTGATTCCGGCGTTGATCAGCATGGTTTTGTTGGCCGCCACCGACGGGGCCATCGCTTTTTTTGTGCAGCCAATCCTCGACCGGGTGTTCATCGAGCAGGACACGACTACGCTCTACACCCTGCCGTTTCTGCTGCTGGGTATTTTTCTCTTGCGGGGTGTTGCCTACTTTATTCAGCGGTATTACATGGAGTTGGTCGGCAACCGGGTGGTGCGACAGTTGCAGGTGGAGTTGTACCGCCACCTGCTCGCCATGGATATGGGCTACCTGTCGTCGCAGACCACGGGCAGCCTGATTTCGCGGGTCATCAACGACACCAACCTGCTCAAGGGGGCGGCCTCGTCGACCATCTCCAACCTGCTGGGAGAAGGATTGTCGGTCTTTTTTCTGGTCGGTGTGCTGTTTTATCGCGATGCCAAACTGGCCATGATGGCCATGATCGGCATGCCCTTGGCGGGCTATCTGATCATGCAGTTTGGCCGTCGCATGCGCGCCTTCAGCCGTACCCGCCTCGAATTGATGGAAGGGGTTGTCTCCCACCTGGAAGAGACCATCTCCGGTTTGCGCATCGTCAAGGCGTTTTGCATGGAGTCGTTCGAGCGGGCCGCCTTTCGCAAGGAGACCAAGGCCGTCTTGAGAAATCAGATGCGTGCCGCCGCCGTCAATGCCGTGTCCAATCCGTCGATGGATCTGGTGGCGGGGTTCGCCATATGCGGCGTGGTTTTTTATGGCGGCCAGTCGGTCATCGATCATACGACGACGACGGGCAATTTCTTCTCCTTCATCACCGCTCTGCTGATGGCCTACACCCCCATCAAACGTTTGTCAGGCTTGAACAACTCGTTGCAGGAGAGCTTTGCCGCCGTCCATCGCATCTTTGATTTTCTGGATATAAAACCGAAGATTGTCAGTGCGCCACAGGCGATTGCCCTGCCGCCCATTCGCCACGCCCTCCGTTTTGACAACGTCACCTTTGCCTATGGCGAGGGACAGGAACCCGTTCTCAAAGGGATCGATCTGGAGGTACGCGCCGGGGAGAAGGTGGCCCTGGTCGGTGCGAGTGGCAGTGGCAAAAGCACTCTGGTCAACCTCGTGCCCCGCTTTTTCGATGTCACCTCGGGACGCATCACCATTGATGGCATCGATATTCGCGAGGCGACTCTGGTCTCGCTGCGGGCGCAAATCTCCATGGTGACGCAGGAGATCATCCTGTTCAACGACACCATCCAGCGCAACATTGCCTATGGCGACAGGGAGCGCAACCCGGACGAGATTCACGCGGCGGCGGCGGCGGCGAATGCTCTGGAATTTATCCAGGGATTCCCGGCCGGTTTTGCGTCGCGTGTGGGGGATCGGGGCATCATGTTGTCCGGCGGCCAGCGGCAACGGGTCTCGATTGCCAGATCCCTGCTCAAGAATGCCCCCATCCTGATCCTGGACGAAGCCACCAGTGCCCTGGATACCGAAAGTGAACGTGCCGTCCAGGATGCCCTGGACACCCTCATGCAGGGCCGCACCACCCTGGTGATTGCGCACCGCCTCTCCACCATCCGCCATTGCGACCGGATCGTGGTCCTGGAGGCGGGACGCATCATCGAAACGGGCACCCACGAGGAGCTGCTGGCCAAAAACGGCGAATATGCCCGTTTCCATCGGTTGCAGTTCGACTATACCACCCCTTGACCAATGAGATGAGATCCGATGGATTCCGTAGACCATCTGCGCAATATTGCCATCATCGCCCATGTCGATCATGGCAAGACCACCCTGGTGGACAAACTCCTGCAACAATCCGGCACCCTGGCCTCACGCGGACCGATCCGCGAACGGGTCATGGACTCCAACGATCTGGAGCGGGAGCGGGGCATCACCATTCTGGCCAAGAATACCGCCATCCGCTGGAATGAGTACCGGATCAACATTGTCGACACCCCGGGGCATGCCGACTTTGGCGGCGAGGTGGAGCGGGTACTCTCCATGGTCGATTCAGTCCTGCTGCTGGTCGATGCGGTCGATGGTCCCATGCCGCAGACCCGCTTCGTCACCCGCAAGGCCTTCGACATGGGCATCACCCCCATCGTCGTCATCAACAAGGTGGATCGTCCCGGTGCCCGGCCGCATTGGGTCGTCGATCGCACCTTCGATCTTTTCGACCGCCTGGGGGCGACCGAACACCAGTTGGATTTCCCCATCATCTATGCCTCGGCCCTGGAAGGGTGGGCCATCCTGGATCTGGAAGAGCCGCGTACCGATTTTGGCCCCTTGTTTAAAATCATCGTCGATCGGGTCTCGCCGCCCAAGGTGGATCCGGAAGGCCCCTTCCAGATGCAGGTCTCGGCCATGGATTATGACAACTATGTCGGTGTGGTCGGGGTGGGGCGCATCCAGAGGGGGCGGATCATGACCAACAATCCGGTTGTCATCGCCGCTCCGGGGGGGGGACGGCGCACGGGCAGAATTCTGCAAATCTTCTCCTACATGGGGTTGGGTCGCACCGAGGTTCCCGAGGCTTCGGCGGGTGACATCATCGGTTTTTCCGGCATCGGCGGTCTGGGCATCTCCGATACCCTCTGCCATCCGGATTGCGTGGAGACCCTGCCGCCGCTGGTCGTCGACGAACCCACCATCAGCATGACCTTTCAGGTCAACGACTCCCCGCTGGCCGGGCGCGAAGGCAAATATGTGACGAGCCGTCAACTGCGCGACCGCCTCTTCAAGGAGCTGGAACACAACGTCGCCCTCAGAGTCGAAGAGACCGCCGATGCCGACAAGTTCAAGGTCTATGGTCGCGGCGAGCTGCACCTGGGCATCCTGATCGAAAACATGCGCCGCGAAGGGTACGAGCTGGGGGTGTCGCGTCCCGAGGTGATCGTGCGCATCCAGGATGGCAAGCCGACCGAACCCTACGAACAGCTTACCGTCGACGTGGAGGATCAACATCAGGGGGCGATCATGGAGGCCCTGGGCAACCGGCGCGGCGATCTGGCCGACATGGTCCCGGATGGCCGGGGTCGGGTACGCCTGGACTACATGATTCCGGCGCGGGGCTTGATTGGTTTTCTGACCGAATTTCGCACCCTGACCTCGGGCAGTGGTCTGATGTACCACGTCTTCGATCACTATGGACCGCTGATTCAAGCCACCATCGGCCAGCGCAACAATGGGGTTCTCGTGGCCAAGGAGGATGGCAAGGCGGTTGCCTACGCCCTGTTCAATCTCCAGGAGCGGGGGCGGCACTTTATCGCTCCGGGCGAGATTGTCTACGAAGGGATGGTCATCGGCATCCATATTCGGCGCGGCGACCTGGTGGTCAACCCGATGAAGGGCAAACAGTTGACCAACATGCGCGCCTCCGGCAGCGACGAAAACGTCATTCTTACGCCGCCTTTGCGCCTCAGCCTGGAGGAGGCCCTTGAATTTATCGATGATGACGAACTGGTCGAGGTGACGCCGCGCAGCATTCGTCTGCGCAAAAAGCAGCTCAAAGAGAACGACCGCAAAAAGACCAGTCGTTCGCGCACCGCCACCGAGTGAAAACACGCATCTTTTTTAAATGTTTGAAAGACTGGGATGGAGGTCCAGGAGGAAGGGCTGTGCCCTTTCTCCTGGTGGGGTTTGGGGCGAAGCCCCGAGAGAGTCTTTCATGCCTGTATTTTTTTTTTCCGAACGTAACTGCCCAGGTACCCCCTCAAGAAAGGCCTGGATATGGAAGCCTTTGTCAGGGCTTTGCCCCGAACCCCACCAGGACTTTGTCCTGGACCTGTCCGGTCGCCAGCCCCCTGGACCCCGATGCCAAAAAGCGATCATGGCCTCGGGTGTGTCAGTTTCAAATGCGATTGCCCTGCATGTACCCCTTGACCTGATCGTAAAATTCTGGAAAATTGTGCGAAATAAGCGTTAAATCAAAGCGATTTAAAATCGCCTCTTTGGGTTCCCGATCCAGCAGGAAGCGAAATGACGCCTCGATGATCTTGATCGGCTGACACTCGCTGCCCACGCAGCGGGAGATTTTATCGAAGGTCATCTGGTCCACCGTCACCGTGTGTTCGGTGCGGACAGCCTCCTCCTCCACAGTGACCTTGAAACGGAACGGACAGGAGTTGGTCTGCACCTGCCGAACCACAATTTGGCGATCTGTGGTCATCTCTACCCCCAATTGGTGTCAGTGTGCGCAACGGGTCTGTCGCCGGAGCTGTCGAACGGGAGAGACCCACCCCCCATTATGCCCTACAGGCGACCTGGTTGGAATAGCCAATACCACGTCAGTGTGAGGAAATCCATTCCCGATGCGCCGCGGGCCGTCCATGAGGTGCACCGTTCACGCCACGAACAAACCACCTGGATGTTCTAGCTTTTTCGTTGTCAATCCGCGATAATTCGCGTGACGATTGTTATCCCGGAGCCGTTTGTCGATGTCTGTGCGGATTGCGACGCCATGAGCCGAATCTTTGACGAATTGAATAAACTGCAAGGCTCCCGGAACCAGCCCGGTGGTCGCGGAACCTCTCTGCCGTCGCCGATGCGGGTTCTTCGTGGGCGCTTTCCGCGCGAGCTGTTGCGCATTCTTGGGGTTGTGGCTGGTGTGGGTGTGCCTTTGCTGGCCGTATGGATTGCGCTGGCGGGGCGTCCTGAAAGTTCGCCTCTGGAGTCAACGGCCCGGTTTCCTGTTGCCAAGCCTGTTCGTTCTTCTCTGTTGGACACATCGTCTGTGCCCGGGTTGTCTTCGGAGCTGGTCTCGGCCCCGCTTGCCAGGTCCGATCAGCCCCCTGCGTCATCCGTGACTGGTCGATCCTCCTTGTCGTCCGCAGCCGAACAACCCCCTTTGCCATCGATGCCTGATCAATCCTCTTTGCCATCCACACCGTCCGGGCCGGAGTTGCCTCCGGCGTCGGCTGCAACCCTGCCTGGCAAGGCAGTCCGCTCTTTTTTGCCATCCACAACGCCCGGGTCTGGATTGCCTTTGGAGACGGCTGCTGCTGTTCAATCGAAAGAGCAGGTTCCATCGCGTCTGGTTGATTTTGTCACTCTCTCCGTGACACCGATGTCCTCCCCGCCGCAGCCGGAACATGCCCCTGCCTTGGCGACCACCCCGCCGCAAACAGACCTCGTTCCGACGACCGCCCTGTCGCAACCGGAACACGCCCCGCAAAGCCGGAAAGCGGATCCTGCCCAGGCAAAATCCGCACCAGGGATCTCCACACCGCCAGCCGGGTTGGTTGGTGCCACGAGTTCCGGTCCTGAAGCAGCTCCCGTCGAGAGGATCCCAGCCCCCGTGGATGGCAAAACGCCGCCGCCTTTCGTCCGAGAGAGTCTCCCGGATGCCCGTCGCTCTTTTCTCCCGTCCGCCGGGAACGACGACAAAACCAGACCGCCCCGCAAGAAAACTCTTGCCGAAAAAAACAAATCAGGCACGGCGCAAGGGATGCCGAAAATTCAACCCGGGCACTTTCTGGTTCTCGTAGGCACCTACGCCAACCCGGATACCTTGGAAACAAGCCGCAACAAGGTTCTCGCTGCCGGTTTTCCGGTGCGTCTGAGACATGCCGAAGGGGCAGACTCTACGCTGACCCATGTGCAGGTTGGACCCTTTGCCAGCCGCGAGGATGCCCAGAAAGTGGCAGCCTCGATCCGGAAAAAAACCGGCCTGCCGGCAGTGGATCTGTTGAGTCGGTACTATTTGATGGAGTGATTCCAATTCCAGATCAAGCGTCTGCTTCGTTGACTGCCTCACTCGCTCCTCGCCGTACCCAACACGTACTGTCTCGTCGCTCACTCGTTGTCGCCTCGCATCCATCTTGATCTGGAATTGGAAGGAGGGGACAGGATGTCACGCACACTTCCCACCAGGTGCAACGATCCACACACCAGAATGCGCCCATGGGGAGGAGAGAGCTTGCGGGCCTCATGCAGGGCCGAGGCCGGATCGGCAGCGAGGGTGGTGGCAAGACCCTGTTGCTGCCAGACCTGAGCCATTCGTTGGGGATCGGCGGCACGCTGTTCGGCGAGCGGGGCGATCCAGACCCGGTCGATGGACGGGGCAAGGATTTTTGCCATGCCAGCCATATCCTTGTCGCGCAGGGCGGAAAAGATGAGGTGGGTGGGCATGGGTTCCATGTCGGCCAGGGCAGCGGCCAGCACCTGCGCTCCGGGAAGATTGTGCGCTCCATCGAGCCAGATGGGAGGGGTGCCCGGGAAACACTCCAACCGTCCCGGCAGCCACGCCTGGGCAACGCCCTCCTGCATGGCGGCGTTCGACAGATGCCAGGGGCAGGTGAGCTGAGTGGAGAGCAGCCGCAGACCGGCCAGGGCCAGGGCGGCATTGCCGTATTGATGCCGTCCCAACAGGCGAGGAGGGGGAAGAGCCAGACTCCCCAAGGAGTCCTGGTAGTGCCACAGACCCGACCCATCCGGAAGGTCGAAGCGATAGTCGCGTTGCCGCAGCCACAGGGGAGCGCCCAGATGTTCTGCCCGTTTGAGAATCACCTCTGCGGCCATGGCCGAGCCGGGATCGGCGACAGCAGGCACCCCCGGTTTTAAAATGCCCGCCTTCTCTCGGGCAATGCGGGTCAGGGTATCGCCCAGATACTCCTGATGATCCAGACCCACAGGGGTGAGCAAAACCAGACGGGGTTGCACGACATTGGTGGCATCCAGACGTCCGCCGAGGCCGGTTTCCAGGATGGCTGCGTAGCGCTGGCAGGCATGCCACCGGGTTCCGGGCGGGGAGGGGGGTTGCAAACGCGAAAAGTGGAGTAGGGCAACCGCCGTGGTCAGTTCGAAGAAGGTGGCTGGTTGACCGGCATTGATCTGTAATACCGTCGTCAGGAGGAGTTCCAGGGAGGCATCATCGATGGCCCGGCCACGATGGCGGATGCGTTCGTTGAAACGTTGCAGATGGGGCGAGGTGTAGACCCCCGTTTCGTAGTTGGCCTGCCGCAGCATGGCTTCCAGGAAGGCGACGGTGGAACCCTTGCCATTGGTGCCGGCGACATGGATGGCATCCAGGGCGTGTTCCGGGTTGCCCAGTTCATTCAAGAGGCGGCGCATACGCCCCAGACCCAGGCGGATGCGTCGGTCGGAAAATTGGCTGGCCTGGGAGAGAAGGCGTTCGGCGGCGTCCGGATGGGTCATCGATTGACTAAACCGCGTCCACTTTGGAACATGTAGTTTCTTTGTGGTCAAGAAAGGCGTTGACATGAAAGA
>JADGCJ010000071.1:0-8337 GCA_015229045.1 Magnetococcales bacterium | reverse complement strand
ATTGGGGCTTCGCCCCAAACCCCACCAGGAAGGGCACAGCCCTTCCTGGACCATCCCAGTCTTTCAATAGTTTAAAAAAACTACGCATCTCGAAATGGATTTGGTTTAGATACTTTTTCATGGTTCATCCGGGTCGAAAAGGGTGGGCTGCACAGCCTCCGGTACAAAGGCATGCCCGCCACCATGCGCACCCCGCCCGGTCAGACGAGACAACAATGACGCAAGGAGAGAACGGATCTCGCCACGATGACAAATACGATCCAGGAAACCGTGTTCCAGGAGATATTCGCTGCGCTGGAATCCATCCGGCAAGGCTTCCCGGACCGTTTGTTCGATCACCCGGGGACCGGCAAAACCGATCAGGGCGTTGGGTTCGGCCATGATGATGTCCCCCTGCATGGCAAACGAGGCCGTCACGCCACCCGTCGTCGGATCGGTCAATACGACGATGAAGGGAAGCGCGGCATCTTCAAGGCGCGAGATGGCCGCCGTGGTCTTGGCCATCTGCATGAGGGAAAGAATCCCCTCCTGCATGCGCGCTCCCCCCGAGGCCGGAAAAACGACAAAACCACATTGCGCCCTCTCCGCTGCCAGGGCAGCATGAGCAATCTTGGCTCCGACCACGGAACCCATCGAGCCGGCCATGAATTCAAAATCCAGGGCAGCCACCACCGCCGGTACCTTGTCGATGAACCCCTTGTAGACGCGAACCGCATCATTGACTCCGGTTTTTTTCTGGGCCTCCTTGATGCGATCCCGATAGCGTTTGACATCCTTGAACTTGAGGGGGTCGGTGGGATAGATCGCCGGGAAAAGCTCCTGGCGTCCCTCTGGGTCCAACGTGATGTCGATGCGGCGTTTTCCGGAGATGCGAAAGTGATGCTGGCAATGACGGCAGACATCCAGGTTGCGCTCCAACTCCTTTTGAAAAAGGGTCTGGCTGCATTCGGGACACTTGATCCAGAGTCCTTCCGGTGCCCGGTTGCGCTTGTCGCTGACCTTGATTTTCGGACGGATGATGCTGTCGAACCAGTTCATGAAGCGATTCCAATCTCCGCCTGGCGGACACGGGCGATAAAATGCCGCATGAGGGCGTGATCCTTGATGCCCGGCGCCGATTCGACTCCGCTGGAGAGATCCACTGCGCAGGGTTTGACCCTCTGGATGGCCGCTTGAATATTGTCCGGGTTCAGGCCGCCGGCCAGGATCAGGGGCGCCCGGCAACGAAAACCCTCCAACAGACTCCAATCAAAGACCTGGCCTGTGCCACCGTAGGCGTGGGGGGCTTTTGCGTCGAGGAGAATTCCTGCTACCGGGAACGCATCGACACCTTGCAGGTCGGTGCGTGTGGCGACTCGAATGGCTTTGATCACCCGCAAGAATCCGTGCGACCCTCCGCTGATTTGACGGCATACCTCCGGCGACTCGTCACCATGCAACTGGACGACGGAGAGGTGACAGTGCCGGACAATGCGGTGAACCTCCTCCGGGGGGTGGTTGACAAACAACCCCACCACCGATACAAAAGGCGGCAAGGCTGCCACCAGCGCCGTCGCCCGGACAGGGTCGATGGCGCGCGGCGATTTTGGATGGAACACCAGGCCGATGGCATCGGCTCCCAGGTGGATCGCTGCCAGGGCATCCTCCAGTCGGGTCATGCCGCAAATCTTGATGCGGACCATCGATCAATGCCCCAGCAGTCGCGCCAAGGCGGCACCTGGATCACTCTCCCGCATCAAGGCCTCTCCCACCAGGAAGGCATGGATGCCGTTCTCTTGCAAGATATTGATTTCATTGAATGTACGTATACCGCTCTCCGAGATGATGCACCGTTTCGGGTCGGCGCGTCCGGCGAGCCGCAGAGTGGTGTCGAGGGTGGTGACAAAGGTCCGCAGATCACGGTTGTTGATGCCGAGCAGAGGGGTCTGCAGCTCGTGAGCGGCCTCCAGTTCGGCCTCGTTGTGGACCTCCACCAGGACGTGCAGGTGCAGCTCCCGGGCCGCAGCCTCCAGCTCTTGGGCCTGCGCGACCGATAGAACCGCCATGATGAGCAGGATGGCATCGGCACCCAGGGTCCGTGCCTCGATCACCTGATAAGGATCGAAGAAAAAATCCTTGCGCAAAAGCGGCATGGCCACTTCGGCGTGAATACGCGCCAGGTAGGCGTCGGCACCCTGGAAAAAATCCACGTCGGTCAGACAGGAGATGCAGGTTGCACCATGTCGGGCATAGCCATCGGCGATGCGCACCGGGTCGAAAGGGGGATGCTCCGGATGGATCACCCCCTTGGAAGGAGAGGCTTTTTTCACCTCGGCGATGATGGCCGGTTCCTGGCGCTGAACCTTGTTCACCAGGGCCTGGGTAAAATCGCGGGTGGGCAACGCGGCATCCACCCGTTCCAGCAGGCGAGCCTCCGGAGTACGGTGACGACGCTCCACCACCTCTTCGCGTTTGCGGGCCATGATCTGGTCCAGGATGGGAATGTTTTTCATCGAGAAAGAGTCTCCTCCGGGTTGTTTTCCGAAGCCGAATTCGCGACACCATACCAGTTTATATAAAAAATTAACATATTTCTGCGCAAAAAGATTGCTATATGATGGCGTTTTGAAGGAAGGTTTCCACCCAGGCAGGTGGGGCCGTTCCTTGGAACTTGTCCACGGCCCCTGATGTTCCCACAGCATGGAGGAGGTTACTGGAGCGATGAAGATCGGTATTCCCAAGGAAGTATACCCGGGTGAGAACCGGGTGGCAGCCAGTCCTGATTCGGTACGCAGCCTGATCAAGTTGGGTTTCACGGTGGCTGTGGAGTCGGGGGCTGGCCTCGAATCACAATTCCTCGATGCCCATTTCAAGGATGCGGGAGCGGAGATTCTGCCCGACGCCAAGAGCTTGTGGGGTGCGGTGGACATCGTATTCAAGGTGCGTGCGCCCATGGCTCACCCCAAAAGCGGCAAGCACGAGGCGGAGTTGTTGAAGGAGGGTTGCACCCTCGTCAGCTTCATCTGGCCGGCCCAGAACAAGGAGCTGATGGACCTTTTGGCCAGCAAGAAGGTGAATGTGCTGGCCATGGATTCGGTGCCGCGCATCTCCCGCGCACAAAAGCTGGATGCCCTCTCTTCGATGGCCAACATTGCCGGTTATCGGGCGGTGGTGGAGGCCGCACATGCCTTCGGACGCTTTTTTACCGGACAGATCACCGCCGCCGGCAAGGTACCGCCCGCGAAGGTGTTGGTCATCGGTGCCGGTGTGGCCGGATTGGCGGCCATTGGTGCCGCGTCGGGTCTGGGTGCCATTGTCCGTGCCACCGATACCCGTCCGGAAGTGAAAGACCAGGTCAAGAGTATGGGCGCGGAGTTTGTCTCTCCCAACATTGAGGAGGAGGGTACCGGCGTTGGTGGCTATGCCAAAGAGATGAGCGACGCCTTCAAGAAGGCCCAGCTTGACATGATGAACAAGCAGGCCGCCGAGGTCGACATCATCATCACCACCGCCCTGATCCCGGGCAAACCGGCGCCCAAGCTGATCACCAAGGCGATGGTGGACAGCATGAAGCCCGGCAGCGTGATCGTCGATCTGGCTGCGGAGCAGGGTGGCAACTGCGAGTATACCGTTCCCCACCAGAAGGTGGTCCACAACGATGTGACCATCATCGGTTATGCCGACCTGCCCAGCCGTCTGGCGCGGCAGTCGAGCCAGCTCTACGCCACCAACCTGCTGCGGCTGACCGAAGAGTTGTGCAAAACCAAGGATGGCGTCATCAACATCAATATGGACGATGAGGTCATTCGTGGCACCACGGTGATCAAGGAGGGGACCATCACCTGGCCGCCCCCGCCCCCGAGGCTTTCGGCGGCTCCTGCAAAACCGGCCGCTCCTGCCAAGGCAGTTGCGAAACCGGAGGCCAAAGGTGGGCATGGTCATGGTGCCGGGGCACCCTCTTCGTCGCAGTCTGTTCTTGCGACGGGCCTGGTTGCGGCGGTCATTTTTGGTTTGATCGGC
The DNA here is from genome assembly GCA_015229045.1 of Magnetococcales bacterium. Next base: position 4,338 of record JADGCJ010000071.1, on the reverse strand, counting down.
ATAGGCGCTCCTGCGTCCTTCCTGAATCACTTTACCGTATTTGTTCTGGCCTGTTTCATCGGCTACATGGTGATCTGGAACGTGACGCCCGCACTGCACACGCCCCTGATGAGTGTCACCAACGCCATCAGCAGCATCATCGTCATAGGTGCCCTGATCCAAATTTCCTCTCCAGGAGTCCTGATCACCTTGTTGGCGGGATTGGCTATCGGGCTTACCGCCGTCAACATGTTTGGTGGCTTCTGGGTTACACAGCGCATGTTGCGCATGTTTCAAAGATAATGGGGAAATGAGTCATGAACGAAGGATTGATCACAGTCGCCTACATCGGTGCAACGATTTTGTTCATTCTCAGTCTCGGTGGACTCAGCCACCCTGAAACATCCCGGCGCGGCAACCTTTTCGGGATCATCGGCATGACGATCGCCGTCGTCGCAACCCTGCTTGGACCGCGGATCGCCGGGGCTTCCAACTACGCCAACATCATGATCGGCATGGCCGTTGGCGGCTCCCTGGGTATCTATGCCGCCATTCGCGTCAAGATGACCCAAATGCCTGAGCTGGTCGCTTTGATGCACAGTCTGGTAGGTCTTGCCGCCTGTCTGGTCGGTTTTGCCAACTTCATCGATCCCACGGCCCACTTCACGGGTGTCGAAAAAACCATCCACGAGGTGGAGATCTACATCGGCATCCTGATCGGTGCCATCACCTTCTCCGGCTCTCTGATCGCCTTCGGCAAGCTCTCCGGAAAAATCGGTGGCAAGCCGATGTTGCTGCCGGCCCGGCACTTCCTGAATCTGGCTCTGCTGATCGCCGTCATCGCGGCGGGGAAGTGGTTCCTGGGGGCCGAATCCGTCGGCGATGGCATCGCTCCCCTGCTCATCATGACGATCCTCTCCCTGCTGTTTGGCATCCACATGGTGATGGCCATCGGTGGTGCCGACATGCCGGTGGTGGTCTCCATGCTGAACAGCTACTCGGGGTGGGCTGCATCGGCCACCGGCTTCATGCTCTCCAACGACCTGTTGATCGTGGTGGGCGCACTGGTGGGGTCGTCGGGCGCCATTCTCTCCTACATCATGTGCCGCGCCATGAACCGGCACTTCGTCGCGGTGATTGCCGGTGGTTTCGGCACGGGGGGTGGTACGGCCCCGGCAGCCGGTTCCGAGGCCCCCCAGGGGGAGGTCCAGTCCATCAATGCGGGTGATACGGCGGAGCTGCTACGCCAGGCCAGCAATGTCATCATCGTCCCCGGTTATGGCATGGCCGTCGCCCAGGCCCAGCATACGGTGTGCGAAATCACGGCGGCGTTGCGTGAAAAAGGGGTGAATGTCCGGTTCGGTATCCACCCCGTGGCGGGTCGCATGCCTGGTCACATGAACGTCCTCCTGGCCGAGGCCAAGGTGCCTTACGACATCGTTCTGGAGATGGATGAACTCAACCATGACTTTCCCCAGACCGATGTGGTCATGGTGATCGGCGCCAACGACATCGTCAACCCGGCGGCACAAGAGGATCCCAACAGCCCCATCGCCGGGATGCCCGTGCTGGAAGTGTGGAAAGCCAAAACCTCCATCGTCATGAAGCGCTCCATGGCTTCCGGCTATGCTGGTGTTGACAATCCGTTGTTCTACAAGGAAAACAATCGCATGCTGTTCGGGGATGCGAAAAAGATGCTCGATGAGGTTCTCAACAGCCTTCGTTCGTAGGCAGGAGAGTCCGTCTGCGTGGCTTGCCATGTTGGCGCAGACGGGTGATTGTCTTTCCGGCCGTGCCTTGCGTCTCCCCTTCTCGGCCTGAGAAGGGGAGACGGGGGGCCGGTCGCCGCTGAAGGCTGCAACATCGGGGGGCGTGGGAAGGTGACGGGGTGGCGGTTCTTTTTTGTTATTTTACAACAAATCTTAGTTGAATTCCTCGAAATGGGAGAAGTGACATGATGTTGATTGAAGACTCGGTCAACGGGGCACTCATCTTGAGCCTCATCGATTTCGTCCTGAGCTTTGTCATGATCGCCGGGATCGGTGTGGTGTTGGCTTTCTTGCCGTTGATCAACAAACTGGGGGCCATTGATGAAGAGAAACTGAGACGGGGGGGACACTGAAGATATTCGACTTTGTCGTTTTGACTGTATAACGTCAACACCACACCGAAGAGACGACACGATGGAACAGGCCATTCTCTTTTTCAATGCCATGAAGGATCAGACCGGCATCGCCAGCTTTTCTCCGGGAAATCTGCTGATGATCTGTGTCGGTGTCACCATGATCTACCTGGCCGTTGCCAAGAAATACGAACCGCTGCTTTTGATCGGAATTGGTTTTGCTTGCGTCATCTCGAACATCCCCGGGTCTGATTTGATTCAGCCGGGTGGGTTGTTTACCTATGCCTACAAGGGGTTGGCACTGCTCATTGTTCCACCCCTGATCTTTTTTGGCGTCGGGGCGTTGACCGATTTCGGCCCGATGATTGCCAATCCCAGGTTGGTCATATTGGGGGCGGCGGCGCATTTGGGTATTTTTGTTGCGCTCATTCTTGCCAAGTTGCTCGGTTTTACCATTCTGGAGGCGGGTGCCATCGGTATCATCGGGGGTGCCGATGGTCCCATGGCCATCTTCGTCACCATGAAACTGGCGCCGCATCTCCTGCCCCAGATTTCCGTGGCGGCCTACTCCTACATGGCCTTGATGCCTCTCATTCAACCCCCGGTGATGCGTCTGCTGACGACAAAAGAGGAGCGCCTGATCAAGATGAAGCAGTTGCGGAAGGTCTCCCGGCTGGAGAGGATCGCCTTTCCGATCGTGATCGGTATCATCGTCAATCTGTTTTTTCCGCCCGTTGCGCCCCTGATCACCATGCTCATGCTGGGCAACCTGTACAAGGAGGTTCTCATCGTCGACCGTCTGTCCAAATCGGCGGCCAACGAGATCATGAACGTCATCATCATCATCCTGACGCTGGCCGTCGGTTCCACCATGAACGCGGATACGTTCCTGACCTGGAAAACCATCCAGATCGTCATTCTCGGCTTGATCGCCTTTGTCTTCGGGACGGCATCGGGTGTGTTGGGTGCCAAGGTCATGAACTGGTTTCTCAAGGACAAGGTCAATCCCCTGATCGGTTCGGCGGGTATCGCTTCGGTGCCCATAGCGGCCAAGGTGTCGCACAATGAAGCCCTGAAGTATGATCCGGAAAACTACCTGATCTATCAGGCCATGGGCCCCAACCTCTCCGGGGTGTTTGGCACCGCCATTTCGGGTGGTATCCTTCTGGCTCTGTTGGGTGTCCACTGATTTCGGGGCGGTTCGACAAAAAAGACGGTCATCAACCGTGACCGCCTTGGAGTACGTCGTTTTCCTGGCCGTCAATCCTGTTGGCATGAAGGACGTCGTTGGGGTTCTGCCCCAAGATTCACCGGGAGGAAGGGGAGAGCCCTTCCTCCCGGATCTCCGTCCTGGTCTTCCAAAAGTTTAAAAAATATGTATCATTGGAACCGACGGGGATGCGCTCCTTCCCCTTGAGGTGTCGGATGCAGAAGGATTTCCATGACTGACTCCTTGCGTCATGCCATTTTGATCGAAGATGAAGCCCTGGTGCGTCATTATGTGGCCATGGCTCTGGGTGCCTCGGGCTTCAAGGTGTGGGAGTCGGAGACGGCTGCCCAGGGCATCATGGAGACGGCGACGCACCATCCCGACCTGATCATTCTCGATCTGGGTTTGCCGGATCGCGATGGCGTCGATGTCATCCGCGAACTGCGACTCTGGTGTGACACGCCCATTCTGGTTTTGTCGGTACGCACGGAAGAGGTGCAAAAAGTGGAAGCCCTCGATGCCGGCGCCGATGATTATCTGACCAAGCCCTTCGGTGTGCCCGAGTTGCAGGCGCGGATTCGTGCCGTGTTACGGCGTACCCCGCGCAAGGGTGACGAGGCAGTGGGGAGTGGAGGGGTTTTTGAATTTGGCGACGTCTGCCTGGACATGGCTCTGCGCCGTGTGACGCGTGACGGGCAGGTGATCCATCTGACTCCTCTCGAATACCGAATCCTGACTCTGCTGGTGACCAATCTGGGCCGGGTGTTGACGCATCGCCAGATCATGCGCGAGGTTTGGGGACCGGGTTATGTCGATCGGCCACACTATTTGCGTGTTTTCATGGCCGGTTTGCGGCGCAAGATTGAACAGGAACCTGCCAATCCCAAACACATTTTGACGGAAACCGGCATTGGTTATCGACTGGTCCAGTCGTGATCGAATTCGAGATGCGCAGCTTTTTTAAAATGATTGGGTAACTATTCAGCACCCGGCAACGAATCGGGGTCCAGGGGGCTGGCTCCCTGGC
>JADGCJ010000070.1 GCA_015229045.1 Magnetococcales bacterium | reverse complement strand
CAGGACTCTGTCCTGGACCTGCCAGGGAGCCAGCCCCCTGGACCCCGGTTCGTTGTCGGGTGCTGAATAGTTACGCAAATTTTCAATAAACCCACCCGTTTCCCAATATAAAAGTGGTTGGGGGAGTCTGAGGGGGAGGCTCCGCCTGCCCCCTCAGCGGGGGGTCTGGGGGCAGCGCCCCCGGTGAGAGTGTGCTGAACGGTTACCTTCAACATTCGGGAGGCAGGGTCCATGTTTGACAACCTTCTCGTTGGTCAGCCAGAATCGGTCGCTTGGCTCATCATCGCCCTGGGAGCATTTTTGACCATCGCGGGTATCTTCAAAATCATCGGCAATGGCATTCCGCTCCTGATCTGGGTCTTTTTGGTCATCCTGGGAACCTCTGCCGTCAACCTGGGGTTGCGGCATCAAAAAAGTGTGCAGTTCACCCAGGAGATGCAGACCAAACTGGGCAGCATCATGGATCCCGGCAAGGCCCTGACCCAGGAAGCGGCACGTACCCTCTGTGACAACCTGGCCAAGCAGGATGCGCAACCGAAGGTCAAGGAACCGGCGTCCAGTCTGCCCCCCACCACGCGGCAGTGAGTTGTGCCGGACTCTCCATGAGCGGAATTGCCGACAATCTGGCCACAATTCGGGCGCGTATCCGCGCTGCGGCCAAACGGACGGGACGCGATCCGGACGGAGTGCGTCTGGTGGCAGTCTCCAAGACCCAGCCCGTGTCAGCCCTGCGCGCAGCCCTGGCCGCCGGTCAGGTGATCTTCGGCGAGAGCCGTGTCCAGGAGACCCGGGAGAAGAGAGCGCACCTGCAAACGCATCCGCTGCAATGGCATCTGATCGGGCCTTTGCAACGCAACAAGGTCAAAGTTGCCGTGAGCCTGTTCGACATGATTCAGAGCGTCGATTCCGTGGCCCTGGCCGAAGAGATTCATCGTCGGACAACGACTCCCATGCCGGTTCTCGTTCAGGTCAACCTGGGCAGGGAACCTCAGAAACATGGTCTGGCACCTGCCGAAACCAAAGCGGCCATCCGTGCCATGGCTGCCTTTTCCGGCATCGCTGTCTGCGGCTTGATGACCATTCCCCCCTGGAGCGATGATCCGGAAGCGTCGCGCCCCTTCTTTCGGGAGCTGGCCACCCTGGCCCGCGATCTGGAACAATGCGCCATCCCTGGTGTATCCATGCGTGAGATCTCCATGGGCATGAGCGAAGATTATGTCGTGGCCGTGGAAGAGGGAGCGACCCTGGTCCGGGTCGGTACGGCCATTTTTGGTGAACGTCAGGAGAGTGATCCATGACCCTTGCAGTGACCGTGGCCTTTTTGGGCGGTGGCAATATGGCCACGGCCTTGATCAGTGGACTTTGTCAGGCGGCTCTCTCCCCTGAGCGCATTCGGGTTGCCGAGCCGGATCTACAACGGCGCACCACCTTGCAAGAGCGCTTCAACGTGACGGTCCAGGCCGATAATCGGGCTGTGTTGTCCGGGGCCGATGTCGTGGTGGTGGCCGTCAAGCCGGGGGTGGTTGCGGGGGTGTTGCAGGAGGTCCGTTCAGCGCTGGCACCGCATGCCCTGATCCTCTCCATTGCTGCCGGAATCTCCTTGTCGCGTCTGTCTGCGGATCTGCCGCCGGGACAACCCGTCATTCGGGCCATGCCGAACACACCGGCCCTGATCGGAGCCGGAATGACCGTCCTTTGTTCCGGCATCGGGGTGGATCCACCCCTGCTGACGATGGCACAAGAGATCATGCGGGCGGCAGGCAACGTGACAGTGGTCCAGGACGAAAAACTCATGGACGCGGTGACCGCCTTGTCGGGATCAGGTCCTGCCTATCTCTATCTGGTGGCCGAGGCGTTGTCCGACGGCGGCGTGGCGTGTGGTTTGCCCAGGGATCTGGCCGATCTCCTGGCCCAACAGACCCTTCTGGGCAGCAGTCGTCTCCTGGCAGAGAGCGGACAACATCCGGCCATTCTGAAGAGTCAGGTCACTTCGCCGGGAGGAACGACCATTGCCGCTCTGCGCCGTTTGGAGGAGCATGCTGTCCGGAGCGCTTTCATGGAGGCGGTGGTGGCCGCCTGGCAACGTTCCCGGGAACTGAACAACGCCTGACAGCCAAAATCAGGAGTCTGATATGGGCATTTTTTACTCGATTGGTACCTTGCTGGGGTTCATCCTGCAAATCTACTCCTGGATGATTTTGGCCCGCGTCCTCCTCTCCTGGGTCAATCCGGACCCGTACAACCCCATTGTCCAATTCCTGGCGCGATTCACCGATCCCGTGTTGCGTCCGGTACAACGTCTCATTCCCAGCGTAGGCGGGATGGATTTTTCCCCCATCGTGGTCATGATGGGCATCATGGTGTTGCAGCGCATGGTGGCGGCTCTCTTCAGCGGGGTGCCGGCCGGTCTGGCCGTGGGCGTCCTGGCTGGCGAAATTCTCACCATCCTTCACCTTTTCCTGACCCTTTACATGTTGCTGTTGGTGGCGCGGGGCGGGATCAACATTCACTCCTGGCTGACCTTCAAACAGGGCAGGCCGCTGCGGCTCAATCTGCGCCATCCGGTCAATCTTTTCCTGTTTCAGGTCACCGAGCCTGTACTGCGGCCTTTGCGGCGTTGGGTGCCAACGTTCGGTCCTCTGGACGTGACGCCTCTGGCTGCCGCTTTTTTGCTGCTCATCCTCCTTGTCCTGATTCAGAATGCGGGGGCGGCGGTCTCCACGCCGGCGCGGCCCACCGATTACATATTGCCCTGAAAAAACAGGTTAAACCGCGTCCACTTTGGAACATGGAGTGTAACTATTCAGCACCACGACAGCCGATGGATGAACCACAGCCGCCCGATCCAACTCCGCTCCGGTCAAGGTTTCCAGGAAAGGAATTTCGGCCAGGATGTCCACCCGTCCGTAGTGGATGATGGCCTCCCGGTTACTGGTATCGGGTGGACCGTTCAGGATGACTCCGGCCACGGTCAGACCTCTGTGGCGCAGGGTTTCCAAGGTCAGGAGCGTATGGTTGATGGTCCCCAGGGAGGTGCGGGCGACCACAATGACGGGCAGCCTCAGACGAGCCATGAGGTCCACCATGAGCGCGGTTTGATTGATGGGGACCAGAAGACCACCGGCCCCTTCCACCACCAGGGGTTGGGGGGGATTGGCCAGGTGAAAATCGGTCAGGTGAATGGTGATGTTCTCCCGGGCGGCAGCCAGATGCGGGGAGCGGGGCAGATGCAGGGCATGTCGCGTGGGAATGACATGGTGATCGGGCAACTCCGCGAGGCGTTGCACCACCATGGTGTCGGTCTCTCCATCGAGTCCGGCCTGGATCGGTTTCCAATAAAACCCGCGCAGACGACGAAGCAGCCAGGCGGTGGCAACTGTCTTGCCAACATCGGTATCGGTGCCGGTGACAAAAAAACCAACATTTCTTGATTGATTGAAAGGGGTCTGGGAATCCGGGAGGGAGGCTGCGCCTGCCCTCTTTGTCAGCTCTGGAGATCCGGCCTGGTTTTTAAAATTTTCCGCTCCGCCAAAGGCACCTTCCACTCTCTTTGTGCAAAAATTCCAAAAACGCGGCATGTTCACTGGCCTCCTCTGGCGGCACAATCCATTCCCGTGCGGGCCATGTTGCCCGCGGCGCCACGGGCAACGTGGCGACGATACTCTCGGTCACATCGGTTTGGACCAGGGCCAGACGAAACTGATCCCCTCCCTCCAACTCGATGTAGACCCGTGCCAACAGCTGCGCATCCAGCAAGGCACCGTGTCGCTCCCGATCACTGTTGTCCACACCCAATCGCTGACACAATGCATCGAGGTTGAACGACCCCTTTCCCAGACGTTTCCGCGCCAGGCGCAGGGTGTCGATGGTCCGTTCCATCTTGAGCGGCGCAAGGCCCATCCGTGCCAATTCGGCGTTTAAAAATCCCAGATCGAAAGCGGCATTGTGAATGATCAGGGGGTCATCCTGGATAAATTCGAGAAATTCATGAGCAATTTCCGCAAACTTCGGTTTTCCGACCACCATTTCCTGGGTGATGCCATGAATTTGAATCACCTCCTCGGGAATCTCCCGTTCCGGATCAAGATACCACTGGCGTCTCTCCCCGGGGCGCATTCCCACGAGTTCCACACAACCAATCTCCAGGATACGATGCCCGGCCTCCGGTGAAATTCCAGTGGTTTCCGTATCCAGAACAATCAATCTTTTCATAGGCATCGATCTCTTCCCTTCCGGAACCCCAAACCGGGTCCATTCCGGCATGCATGGTTTTTTGTAACTATTCAGCACCCGGCAACGAATGGGGGTCCAGGGGGCTGGCTCCCTGGCAGGTCAAGAAAGAACCGAACCTTCAACGCTCGCAACGACCGGAATGGGTTTGCCCGCCAGGAAATGAAGGATAAAATCATCGAAGGTTATGTGGCAACAAACTCCCTGGAGGTTATCGAAAAAATCCAGGCTGCGCGATACCCGAACTCTTCCGGAAGCTGTCAAAAAAATTCAGATGTCAATTTCTCACTCATTTTCCGGGTCGATACGTCATGGACGCAACACACGTTTACGATATGGCCTTGCGATGTCTGGCACGACGCCCCCACGGCATCCAGGAACTGACCCGCAAACTGTACCAGAAAGGCGCCCCGTCGGAGCTGGTCGAGCAAGCCATCGCCCGCTGCCTGGAACAGGGCTACCTGAACGATGCCGCTTTCGCCGAAGCCCTGACCCGCAACCGTTTGCAGAACAAACTCTGCGGACCGCAGCGGGTGCGCGCCGAGCTGCACCAGCGCGGCGTCTCCGCCGGGCAGACCGAATCCGCTCTGGCCGATTTTCTGGCCACCACCGATCTGCTGGCCCTGGCCCGGGCAGCACGGGATAAAAAATTTGGCTCCGCTCCACCCCCCGACCGGGCGACTTTGAAGAAACAGTACGATTTTCTCGTGCGACGCGGGTTCGATGCCGATACCATCTGGCAGATTCTGGGCTGACTTGCAACGAGGAGATTTGCGGTGGGAATGACGGGAAATGACATTCGCCGACGGTTTGTGACCTTCTTTGAGCGCCATGGTCATCGGCATGTGGCCTCCTCCGGCCTGGTGCCACGCAACGACCCGACGCTCTTGTTCACCAACGCCGGCATGGTGCAATTCAAAAATCTCTTTCTGGGACAGGAACGACGCGACTTCAATCGAGCTGTCACCGTACAAAAATGCGTGCGGGCCGGTGGCAAACACAACGATCTGGAGAATGTCGGTCGCACACCGCGCCATCATACCTTTTTCGAGATGCTCGGCAACTTCTCCTTCGGCGACTATTTCAAGGCCGAGGCCATCCCTCTGGCCTGGCAATTTGTCACCGGCAAACTCGGCATCCCCCCCGATCGATTGCTGGTGACAGTCTATGCCGAAGATGACGAGGCCTGGCAACTGTGGCGGGAAAAAGTCGGCCTGCCCAGTGAAAAAATCATCCGCATCGCCACCAGCGACAATTTCTGGTCGATGGGCGATACCGGCCCCTGTGGCCCCTGCTCGGAAATTTTTTATGACTATGGGCCCGGTGTGGCCGGCGGTCCCCCCGGCTCGCCGGACGGCGATGGCAACCGCTTCGTCGAAATCTGGAACCTGGTCTTCATGCAGTACAATCGGGATGCAGACGGAAAGCTGACACCGCTGCCCAACCCCTGCATCGATACCGGCGCCGGCCTGGAACGCATGGCCGCCGTCGTTCAGGGGCGTACCAGCAACTTTGACACCGATCTTTTTCAGCCTCTGTTGCGCGCTGCCGCTGCCCGCTGCGGCACCGACTATGAAATCTGCTCCGAGACACAACGCATCTCCCTGCGCGTCATTGCCGACCATGTTCGCGCCGCCGGTTTTCTGATCGCCGACGGTGTCCTCCCCTCCAACGAAGGGCGTGGTTATGTCCTGCGGCGCATCATGCGGCGCGCCATGCGTCATGGTCGCATGCTCGGACTGGAGCGCCCTTTCCTGCACAGCCTGACCGGAACTCTGGCCCAAACCATGGGCGAAACCTATCCGGAGCTGGTCGCCCAGGGCGAAACCGTCGCCATGGTGGTGGAGACCGAAGAGAAACGTTTCGCCGCCACCCTGGGATCCGGCCTGAAGCTCCTCGATCAATCTCTGGCTGGTCTGACGGCGGGCGGTGTCCTGGATGGCGAGGCCGTCTTCACCCTGTATGACACCTACGGCTTTCCGACCGACCTCACCGCCGATATTGCCCGCGACCGGGGCATCACCCTGGATATGCAGGGTTTCGATACCCACATGGCCGCCCAGAAAAAACGCGCTCGCGCCGCCTGGTCCGGCTCCGGCGACCTCCAGGTGGCCGGCCTGTACCACGAACTGCTGGAGAGCTGTTCCGCCACGGAGTTCCTCGGCTATGACACCGAGTCCGCCCACGGCATGCTGCAGGCCATCATCGTCAAGGATGCCCGCTCGGAACGGATCGACGCCGGTCAGGAAGCCCAACTGATCGTCAACCAGACCCCGTTCTACGGCGAATCCGGCGGGCAGGTGGGCGATACCGGCCTCATCATCGCCCGCAATGGCCGCTTTGAGGTGACCCAGACGCAAAAACCGATACCGGGTCTCTTCGTCCACTCCGGGCGCATGCTCCAGGGGACGTTGTGCGCCGGTGACGACCTGACCCTGGAGGTCAACGGCAAACGTCGGGGCATGACCCGGCTGCACCACTCCGCGACCCATCTGCTGCATCACGCCCTGCGCCAGGTTTTGGGATCCCACGTCAAGCAGGCAGGATCCATGGTCTCGGCGGAACGGTTGCGCCTGGATTTTTCCCATTTTCAGGCCATGACACCGGAAGAGATCGACCGCGTGGAAGACAGCGTCAACGCCGCCATCTGGGCCAACGATCCCCAACACACCACGGTGATGACCCCGGAGGAGGCCGTCGCCATGGGGGCCATGGCCCTGTTTGGCGAAAAATATGGTGAATCGGTGCGCGTGGTGCGTATTGGTGAATCCTTGGAACTATGTGGCGGCACCCATGTCAATCACTCCGGAGAGATTGGTGTTTTTCGTATCCTTGCCGAAAGCGCTGTTGCTGCCGGGGTACGCCGCATCGAGGCTGTGTGCGGTCCAGTGGCGCGTCGCAGCTTTGTTCAGGATGGCGAGGAGCTGAAAAAAGTCGCCCGTCTCCTGAAAGTCGGTGTCCCGCAGGTGGTCGAGGGAGTGGAAAAGCTTCTCCTGCGCCAAAAAGAGTTGGAGCGCAGCCTGGAAAAGGCCAAATCCGTCATGTCCGGCAACATTGTTGACGAGCTGCTTGGCCAGTTGCGCATTGTGGCAGGGGTTCCTCTGCTCGTGGCGCGGGTGGAGGGGGTGGATCCCAAGGGTTTGCGTGATCTCAGCGACCGTCTCAAGGAGAAACTCGACTCTGCCGTCATCCTGTTGGGCGTAGTCGCCGACGAAAAGGTTGCCCTGCTGGCCGGTGTCACCCCCGACCTGACTGCCAGGGTCAAAGCCGGGGATCTCATTCGTTTTGTGTCGGAAAAGGTGGGTGGCAAGGGCGGTGGTCGTCCCGACATGGCCCAAGGTGGCGGCACCCGACCCGAACAACTCAACGAAGCCCTGGCCGCCGTCCCCCTCTGGATTGAAAGCAAGGATCCGTCATGAACCCAACCTCCGAAACACCGACCTGCCCGCACTGCAACCTGAAACTCAAAAGGTGGTCGGCGCCCCCCATCAATTTTTCCGATGGTCTCGGCTATGGTTCCGCCGACCTCATGGTCTGTTTCAACGACGACTGCCCCATCTATGTCAATGGGTGGAACACCATGTTTGACAGGTATGGCCGCATCGGTTCCATGCGCTTCTGGAAAGATCCCCGGGATGGCGACAGTGGTGTCCTCCCCGTGGCTCATAAAGACGCCCTGCGGGGGGATATCATCGAGGGTTGAACTGTTGTAGAACCCGGACACGAAAGCCTTTGTCAGGGCTTCGCCCCGAACCCCACCAGGACTCTGTCCCGGACCTGTCCGGTCGCCAGCCTCCTGGACCCCGATTCATTGTCCATCAAAAATTTTTTTATACGTCCAGATTGCTGACATTCAACGCATTGGACTGGATAAAATCCCTCCTCGGTTCCACCGCATCCCCCATCAACGTGGTGAACACCTCGTCGGCGGCTACGGCATCCTCCACCCGCACCTGCAACAAGGTCCGTACCGTCGGATTCATGGTGGTATCCCATAACTGGCCCGGATTCATCTCGCCCAGCCCTTTGTAACGCTGGAAGGTTTGCCCCTTCCTCCCCTCGGTGATGATGTGTTCCACCAACGACTCCGGCCCGGTCACCGGCAGGGAACGACTCCCCTTGACCAGCGTGGCAGCATCCCCCATGCGAGCATGAATATCGGCGGCCAGACGGGTCATTTCCCTGAATTCCGGACTGCGCAACAAGGCCGAATCCAGCCTGGTCCGCGAAGGAACCCCATGAACGATCCGCTCCACGAGCAGGGTTTGCACGCCGGTCTCCGGATCCTGATCGATGGTCACGGTCAGCCGGGCATCGGGTCCGGTCTGGCGCTGGATTGCCTCCAAAAGGCGTTCACGGGCAGCGGCGGCCCCCTGTGGCGAGTCCAGCTCCGCCAGGGTCAAACGACATCCCGCCGTGGCCGCCGTCAGGACCAGTCCATCCTGATGCCGCGCCAGACGCTCCAATTGCCGTCGATAACGATGGGCATCGCGAATGAGAAGATCCAGGGCCTCGTCTTGCAGGATCGAAGAGGCAGTATGCAGCTCCATCCCCTCGGCACCGTTTTTCATGAGCAGATCATCAAGCTGGGGGTCGTCCTTGAGGTAAATCTCCTTCTTGCCCCGCTGCACACGATAGAGCGGCGGCTGGGCGATATACAAATGCCCCCGGGTGATGATCTCCTGAAACTGCCGATAGAAAAAGGTCAGGAGCAACGTGCGAATGTGCGCCCCATCGACATCGGCATCGGTCATGATGATGATGCGATGATAACGCAGCTTGTCAATGTTGTACTCGTCACGCCCGATGCCGGTGCCCAGGGCGGTGATCAACGTACCTACCTCGGCGGAGGCGAGAATCTTGTCATAACGCGATTTTTCGACGTTGAGAATCTTGCCCTTGAGCGGCAAAACCGCCTGATATTTGCGATCCCGGGCCTGCTTGGCGGAACCACCGGCGGAGTCCCCCTCGACGAGATAGAGTTCACACAGGGCCGGATCCCGTTCCTGACAGTCGGCGAGCTTGCCGGGCAGGGAGGTGATCTCCAGAGCGCTCTTGCGGCGGGTGAGTTCCCGGGCCTTGCGGGCAGCCTCCCGGGCGGCGGCGGCCTCGACGGTCTTGGCGACGATCTCCCTGGCCGCCTGGGGATTCTCTTCCAGAAAGACGGCCAGCTTCTCCGCGACAATCCCCTCCACCGCCGCCCGAACCTCCGATGAAACCAGTTTCTCCTTGGTCTGGGAAGAGAATTTAGGATCGGGCACCTTGACGGAGATGACAGCGGTCAAACCTTCGCGGCAATCATCGCCGGAGAGGGCGATTTTCTCTTTTTTCAGCAGGCCGGAGTTGGTGGCGTAGTTGTTGATGGTGCGCGTCAACGCGGCCCGAAAGCCGGCCAGATGCGTTCCCCCATCGCGCTGCGGAATGTTGTTGGTGAAACAGAAGACACTCTCCTGGTAGCCATCGTTCCACAACATGGCCACCTCCAGATGCACCTGCTCCTTGTCATCGACGAAGTAAATGGGCGGCTCCAGAAGCGGGGTGCGGGCACGATTCAAGTGCTCGACGAAGGAGCGGATGCCCCCTTCGTAGTGAAAATCGTGGGTCTTGTCGCTGCGCTGGTCATGGATGCGAATCTTGATGCCGGAGTTCAGGAAGGAGAGTTCCCGCAGACGCTGCGAAAGGATATCGAAAGAGTACTCGGTGACCTCGTGGAATATGTGTCGGCTTGGCCAGAAGGTGATTTGCGTGCCGGTGATCTGGGTGTTGCCGATGACCCGTATATCGCCGAGAGGGGATCCCTCGCTGTACTCCTGGTACCACACCTGTCCTCCCCGTCGGATGGTCATCTCCAGCCGTTCCGACAGGGCATTGACCACGGAGACACCGACCCCGTGCAGACCGCCGGAAATCTTGTAGGAGTTTTGGTCAAATTTGCCGCCGGAGTGGAGGACGGTCATGATCACTTCGGCGGCGGAGCGTCCCTCTTCTTCGTGGATATCGGTCGGGATGCCGCGTCCGTTGTCGCGCACGGTGACGGCGCCATCGGTGTGGATGGTGACCTCGATATGGTCGCAAAACCCGGCCAGGGCTTCATCGATGGCGTTGTCCACCACCTCGAAGACCATGTGGTGCAGGCCGGTGCCATCGTCGGTATCACCGATGTACATGCCCGGACGCTTGCGGACCGCATCCAACCCTTTGAGAACCTTGATGCTGTCGGCGCCGTAGCTGGAGTGGCCATTCTCCTGGGTTTCGCTGGCGGGCAGGTCGCTTAGGGTGTTTGTGTTGTTTGATGGCAGGTCGCTCATGCGTTGATAAACTCCGGGTCCAAAAATGAGGCTGAGGGGCGAAGCCCCGACAAAACAGAGAAAAAAACAAACTGAAAGACTGGGATGGAGGTCCAGGAGGAAGGGCTGTGCCTTTCCTGGACCATCCCAGTCTCTCAACAGTTAAAAAACTACGCATCCCAAAGTGGATTCGGTTCAACCTCAAAATTTCCACCGTGAACGACAAGCATGGTTGGCGGCTTGCCTGACCAGGGAATCTCCCCGGCGCTACAGGAGGTGATAAACAGTTGGCACTCCAACTCTGCCAGGATGCCCATGAAAAGCGAAAATCCCTTCCGATCCAGTTCGGCGGCGGGATCATCCAGCAGGAAGACGGGGGATTCGGCCAGGGTCTCTCTGAGAAGATCTGCCTCGGCGAGCTTGAGTGCCAGGATAAACCGTTTTTGTTGTCCTTGTGAACCATACTTGGCCAGGGGGCGTCCATCGAGGCGCAGGTGCAGGTCGTCCCGATGCGGCCCGATGCTGGTGACCCCGGGGGCACGATCCTTGTCCCGGCTTTTGACCAGGAGTTGCCGGTAGAGGTTGGCTGCCTCCTCTTCGGTCGTCCAGGGTGTGGCGCAGCGGTCCAGTTGGCAACTCAGATGGGCCTCGAAACGACTCTCCGCGACGGCCAGTGCCTGGAGTGAGGGAGTCAGGCGTGTGGTCAGGTGTTCCAGGAGGGTACGACGATTCAGGGTGACTCTGGCTCCCAGGACGGCCAGACGATCTTCCCAGGCGTTCAACTCTGCCGTGTTGTGGATGGGGCGTTGCAACACCGCATTGCGGGCATGCAGGGCCAGGCGATAGTCGCGCATCAGGGGGGCATGGTCACGACGACGGGAAAAAACCAGCCAATCCAGATGAGCGCGACGTTCTGCCGGTCCTCCCTGGACCAGACGCAGGGTTTCCGGAGTGACGACCACGGCGGCCAGGGCGTGGCCCATGGCCGAGGCGGCGGTCATGGGTTTGCCGTTCAAGCGGGCCGTCTGTCGATCGGGATGGCCTTGAAACTCCAGGCAGTGGTTCAATGCGTTGGCGCGGGTACGTCCCTCCAGGCGGAACCACGGCTGCCCGTGACGACGCAAGGCCTGCGGTGGGGCACGACGAAACGAGCGTCCGGTGGCCAAAATGCCGACAGCTTCCAAAAGATTGCTCTTGCCTTGGCCATTGTTGCCGATCACCAGGTTCAACCCCGTACAAAACTCCAGCTCGGCTTTTGCGATGTTGCGAAAGTCCCGAATGCTCATCGAGGCCAGGTGCATGGGGTTTGCAATCCGTTTTTCCAGCCTTCTCATATTCGCATGGGCATGAGGACAAACAGAAAATGCCCATGTTCCACACCTGTGACCAGAACCGATGCCTCGTCGTTGAGCAGGTGAAAGCGGACCATGTCGCCCTCCATGCAGGAGAGGACTTCCTGCAGATATCTGGCATTGAAACCCAGAGAGAGGCTGGGGCCTGTGTAGAGGACATTCATCTCCTCGTCGGCGGCTTCCTGTTCGGGATTGGTGGTGGTGATTTTCAATCCGTTCGCATCGACCTGCATGTGAATGCTGCGGGACTTTTCGTGGGAGAGCACCGACATCCGGCGCACGACTCCCTGGAGGGATTCTCTTTCAACGTCGAGGTGATGGACATTGTGTTCGGGGATCACCCGTCGCCAATTGGGAAAGCGTCCCTCCACCAGTTTGGTGGTCATCGTGATGCCCGGCATGACAAACTGGAGGAATCTCTCCCCCATGATCAATTCGGTTTGCTCCTGGATCTCCTCCAGGAGCTTGCGGGCTTCCATGACGGCCTTTTTTGGCATGATGGCATCACGCGGATCCGGGTATTCGCCCGTGATGGGCGTTTCGGCCATGGAGAGGCGATGCGAGTCGGTGGCGACCATGCGCAGGAAGGTTTGTGGATTTTCCGGTGTGGCGGGTTCCAGTTGCAGGAGAATACCGTTCAGCACAAAGCGGCCATCGTCCTGGGACATGGAAAAATGAACCTTGTTGAACATGCCAACCATGGCCCGGGTTTCCAGGGTGATGCGCAGGTTGCCGTCGGGCTGCGGAATGGATGGAAATGCACTGGCCGCGATGCCCATCAGGGTGAAACGGGCGCGTCCCGAGGTGACGAGAACCCGCTCGCCGGCCTCCTGGCGCAGGCGGATAGGCTGGTCTGGAAGTTCGCGAACGATCTCGTACAATTTTTTGGCGGGGAGCGTTATCTCGCCAGCTTCATCCAGTTCGACGGGTATGACGGTTTGCAAGGCAAGATCGTTGTCTGTGGCGGTCACGGTGAGCGTGTTCGCAGTCGCCTGCAAAAGCACATTGCCCAGAACGGGCATGGTGTTGCGTCGTTCGACGATCGATTGAACGCGGGAGAGTGCCTTTAAAAACGGTTCACGTTCGACATAAAATTCCATACCAATGCCTCGGTCGTTATCAGGAATGGCGAGGGATCCGCGCCGTCGTCACCGACGGAGCATGGTGAGGAGGGATTCCAGCTCCTCGGCCAGATTGGGATCCTTGGCTTGTTTTTTTTCGATGGATTTGACAGCGTGCAAGACAGTGGTATGGTCCCGGCCACCGAAGTGCTGGCCGATCTGCGGATAAGAGTGGCCGGTCAACTGTTTGCACAGGTACATGGCCACCTGACGCGGGTGACTGTACATCCGGGTGCGGCGGTCCGAGAGGAGATCGGCCAGACGTATCTTGTAATAGCTGGCCACGGTCTTTTGTATGGTGTCGATTGTAACCTGTTTGTCGTGACCTTTGACGATGTCACGCAGGGTCTCTTTGACCAACCCCATGGTGATGGGCTTGTGGGTCAGGGAGGCGAAGGCCGAGACCCGGATCAGGGCGCCTTCCAGTTCGCGAATGTTGGTCTGGATGGCATCGGCCAGGAAGAAGGCGACGTCGTCCATGAGGGCCATGCCGACCATGGCCGCCTTTTGTTTGAGGATGGCGACGCGGGTTTCCAGGTCCGGGGCAGAGATATCGGCGACCAGGCCCATGGCCAAGCGGGAGCGCAGACGTTCTTCCAGGTTTTCGATGTCGGCGGGGAAGCTGTCCGAGGTGAGGACGATCTGGCTCTTGGTTTCATAAAGCGCGTTGAAGGTATGGAAAAACTCCTCCTGGGTGGCCTTTTTGCCGGCGATGAACTGGATATCATCCACGAGGAGGAGGTTGACCGAGCGGAACTTCTCCTTGAAGGCCATGATTCCCTGGTTGCGCAGGGAGTGGATCATCTCCGTCATGAATTTTTCCGAAGAGATGTAGAGGACTTTCAGATCGGGGCGGGTTTGTGCCACCCGGTTGCCGATGGCCTGCATGATGTGGGTCTTTCCCAATCCGACGCCGCCGTGGATGAACAGGGGATTGTAGGCTTGCGCCGGACGTTCGGCGACCCGTTCGGCGGCGGCGTGAACAAACTGGTTGCACCCTCCAACCACGAAACTTTCAAAAGCGAACCGCGTGTCCAGGCCGGTTCCTTCCAGGACATTGACAGGCGCGGACGTCTTGATGGCAACGTCGGCAACCACGACCTTTTCCGGGAAAGATACCTTACCAGGCACGTCAGGTTGGCTCGGTTCATCTGACTCGGGTTCTCTGGCTTCAGACTTTCTGGATTCCAACCTGTAGGAGATTTGGACATGGTTGCCGACTTCGCTGGCCAGGCACGACTCCAGGATGGCACCGTAGCGTCGCACCATTTCCATCGTAAGATGGTCGTCTACCAGAAGTTCCAGTTGTGAATTTGTGACAGGACCAGCCGGGCGCAAGGGCTTGATCCAGGCATCGAAGACCCGGACCGAAACCTGTTCCTTGACCGCATCCAGAGTCCGTTCCCAGAGGTGATCGTCCATGGTCTGGTTGTTGGTTTCCTGTGCTGGCAATGCGTCCATTGTTGTGGCATTGCGATTTCGTCGAAGTTCAACCCTGGGATTTTACACCTTGGTCGCGTGGGCAGCAACCAAAATCCCCGGTGTCCAGGGCAATTGCATTTGAAACTGGCACATCCGAGGCCATGATCGCTTTTTGGCATCGGGGTCCAGGGGGCTGAATAGTTACAAAATCTTTTCATTGAGCGATTGGTTATCATGGATTTGACCCAAACGCCGCTTCGGCGTTTTTGACACAATCCGCCACCGATATTCCATCCCGCCAATTGGCACGAAAATGCAAACCCCGACAAGAAGCCAAAGCCACCTCCAGACCCTGCAACCGCTCCAGATGGCCAAGGGCATATTGAGGAATGGCCGCTCCATGCCGTGTGATATGAACCAATTCCGGCATACCTCGAATATCCAAGGCTCGCCCTGAATCCTTGATCACCTGCTCCGTCAAAGAGCGATCCCCCTCGGTTACGGCCCCTGGATCCATGGCACCACCCACAAACAGAGTCAACAACGCTCGATCAACCGGAGCACGCCCGGGAAACAAAGTGCTGGAAAAGAGCGCTCCCAAAGTGCGCATCGCTTCTCGTCGTGGTACCAAAAATCCAAACCCATCCAGGGGGTGCCTGATCTCTCTTCGCAAAAAGCCCACCCCCAAAGAGACGATGGACGCATAGGAGATACCCTCCAGTATCCGTGCCGCGACCGGACAAAAAGGGGCCACAAGCTGTGCCGCCACCCCGGAAGGTACTGCCAGGACCACTTGACGCGCCTCCACCTGGCCCTTTTCCTCGCCTCGTATCCATGTCAGCCGCCACCCTTCCGCTTCGACAGGCTCCAGTGAAACGACCCGTGTCCTGGTTTGAACGACATCAGCCGGAAGTCGTTCGGCAAGGGTCCGGGGAAGAAGTTCCATTCCCGCATCGAAGCTGATCAGGCGTCCAGCCGGCATGCCGGCCGCCTTGCGCAGACGCCCCAGAACCATGGCACCCCGGATCAGGGATCCGTGGTCACGTTCCAGGGCGTGAATGCGTGGTACCGCCGCCGCAACCGATAGTTGCCAGGGATCCCCGGCATAGACCCCGCTGACAAAGGGCTCCACGGCATAATCCAAAAATTCCCGACCCAGGCGACGCGTGACAAAGGCTCCGATGCTTTCATTGTCGTCGCCGCGACCCATAAATGGTTCCCGCATCAAGCGCCATTTGGCCGACCAGGAAAAAAGCGTCGTGCGCAAAAACTGCCAAGGCGATGCAGGTAATGGAAGCAGAGTTCCCTCCCTGAATACATAACGTCGTGCTGCTTGGGCATTGGCTGTGAGAAGCCGCCCGGCAATACCGAGATCCTCCACCAGACGACCCAAAGCGTCCGATGGATCTCCCGGTTTTTGCATGGTGGAATTGGGACCGTGCTCCAGTAGATAATTTTGCATGCACGACGTCTTGATCATCCCCCCGACACGATCCTGTCCCTCGAACAGAATAACCGATGCTCCTCGGCGGTATAAAAACCAGGCCGAGGCCAGACCTGAGATACCACCCCCGACAACGATGACATCCGCCACTGATCCCTCCTGTCAATCTTCGGGATGCGTCATTTTAAACCGAATCCATTCCGAGACTAGCCATGGGCAAGGGCCTGGCAACCAGGGCAATCGCATTTGAAATTGGCATGCTTGAAAAATCGGACCTTAAACCGCG
>JADGCJ010000006.1 GCA_015229045.1 Magnetococcales bacterium | reverse complement strand
TGATTGCCGTTCCGGTCAGTTTTGGCATCGCGCTGTTTTTGACGGAACTGTCGCCCTGCGTCGTTTCGACAAATTGACAGGTTATCAATCCCGATCCCTGCTGATGGTGCCTCTGGTATCGCGCAGCGGAGAGGTGCTGGGTGTGCTGCAACTGCTCAACGCCCATGATCCCCTGGCCCGGGAGGTCGTTCCCTTTTCACCAGAGATCCAAAGATTTGTCGAGGCAGTGGCAGCCCAGGCAGCCATCTCCATCGAGATCCAGAATCTCATCGTCACGCAACGCCAGCTCATGGATGCCTTCATCGAGATGCTGGCATCGGCCATCGACGCCAAATCTCCCTACACCGGAGGGCACTGTGCCCGGGTACCCGAACTGGCTCGCCTGCTGGCAGAAACAACCTGTGCCCAGAAAGAGGGCCCTTTCGCCGACTTTGACCTGACAACAGACGATCAATGGCACGAGTTCAAGATTGCCTCCCTGCTGCACGACTGTGGCAAGATCACCTCCACCGATGCCATCGTCGACAAGGCGACCAAGCTGGAAACCGTCTTCAATCGCATCCACGAGATTCGCACCCGCTTCGAGGTGCTGTGGCGCGATGCCGAGATCACCTATTGGCGGCGCTGTGCCCTGGAGACCCCCTCACCTGAGCAGAAGAGCCTCCTGGACCAGGAGCTGGCGGCCACCCGGCAAACGCTGCAGGAGGAGTTCGCCTTCGTGGCGGGGTGCAATATCGGCGGCGAATACATGGGACCGGAGGCCCAGCAACGCCTGCGATCCATCGCTTCCCGATCCTGGCTGCGCCATTTTGACAACACCCTGGGACTCTCGCACGAAGAGCTGCGGCTGCATCATCCCCACAACAGCGGCTCGCTGCCTGCCGAGGAGTTTCTGCTCGCCGACCGGCCTGAACACGTCATCCTGCGCGACAATCCCAATCCCTACGGAGAGAACCCCTGGGGATTCAAGACGCCGGTACCGCCAGCTCTCTCCAATCAGGGTGAGCTGTACAACCTCTCCATTCCGCGTGGCACCTTGAACACCGAAGAGCGTTTCAAGATCAACGAACACGTTATTCAAACCTTTGTGATTCTGAAACACCTGCCCTTCCCCAGGGAGCTGGCCCGGGTTCCCGAATACGCCGGATCCCATCACGAAACCATGCACGGCACCGGCTACCCCCGGCAATTGACCAAAGAGCAGCTGTCAATCCCGGCCCGTATCCTGGCCATTGCCGATATTTTCGAGGCCTTGACCGCCTGTGATCGCCCTTACAAAAAGGCAAAAAAGCTGGGGGAAGCGCTCAAGATCATGTCACTCATGGCCAAGGAGGGGCAGGTTGATCCGGAGCTGTTCAATCTGTTCCTGACCAGCGGGGTGTACCGCACCTATGCCGAGAAATTTCTCACTGCCGAACAGTTGGATATGACTGACCCCAACGAGTTCCTCCTGCCATCGGACAAGGGGTGAGGCATCCCGTCCCGATGCAACAAGGAAAACACGCCATGCCTGTGGGAAATGCCAGGTGGTCCGAGGATTTGAGTGTCGGTATCGCGTCGATCGATGCCGACCACAAAAAGCTGTTCGTCCTGCTCAACGACCTGTTTGCAGCCTGCTTCGCCGGTGTCGGTGACGAAGTGGTCAGCGACACCCTGCACGTTTTGTCCGACTATACGCAGTATCACTTTACCCGCGAAGAGTCCCTTCTACAGGAGTTGGGCAGCCCGGATCTGGCACAGCAGATCGAGAAACATCGCTTCCTGATCGAACAACTCGACAAGATCGCCCGACAAGGTCCGGCCGCAACCAGCGAGGATCTCCTGCTCTTTCTGGAAGAGTGGCTGGTCCGTCACATTGCGGAAACAGACAAAGCCTCCTTTGCTCCCTACAAGTAATTCCAGTTCCAGATCAAGATGGATGCGAGGCGACAACGCGTGAGCGACGAGACAGTACGTGAGGGCGACTTGTGCGCCTCAAGATCAGCTAGTCGAGCCGTCGTCGGGAGAGACGCGAATGATCTGCCCGACGTCACCCCTTTGCAAGATGGCACACGACACTCCGCCCATCCGCCAGCAGCGTTGGTCCAGGGGGGGTCTGGTGACAATGCGGCAGGGCCTCGGGACAGCGACTGGCAAAACGACACCCTGGTCCAAGATTGATCGGCGAGGCGATTTCGCCCTGGACCAGAGGCCGCAGACGTTGCCGCTCCCGGATGGGATCGGGCACCGGATTGGCCGCCACCAGCAGGCGGGTGTAGGGGTGGCGCGGCTGGAAAAAAATCAGGTCGGCGGGACCGCTTTCGACAATGCCACCCCGATACATCACCGTCATGCGGTCGGAGACATGGCGCACCAGGGAAAGATCGTGGGCAATGAACAACATGGACAAACCCAGCGATGCCTTTAATTCATCGAGGAGACGCACAATCTGGGCTTGCACGGAGAGATCCAGGGCCGAAACAGGTTCGTCGCAGACCAAAAAACGCGGCTCGACAACCAGGGCACGGGCGATACCGATCCGCTGCCGCTGCCCACCGGAAAACTCATGGGGATAACGCGCCATATGGTCCGGATGCAAACCCACCCGCTCCAACCAGTACGCCACCCGCTCCCGCACAGCACCCTCCCCCCGTACCAGACCCTGCAAACGCAATCCCTCGCCGATCAACTCCATGACTGTCATGCGCGGGTTCAGGGAGGAGAATGGATCCTGGAAAATCATCTGCATGCGGCTCCCCAGACGACGCAACTCCCTCGGTGTGAAACGATCCGGCAGCCTCTCTCCCTCGAAAACAATCTCGCCGGCGGTTTTTTCCAGAAGACCGACCACCACCCTGGCCAGGGTTGACTTCCCCGAGCCGCTCTCGCCGACCAGACCCATCACTTCGTGGCGTTGGATGCCCAGGGAGACCCGGTCAACGGCATGCAGGATGCGTTTCCGATCCAGACGGAACTGTTTGCTCAAATTTTTGATGTCGAGGATCACGCGACTATTCCCATCGTCTGACGCGGCGCCCGGGGATGATGCAACCAGCAGCGCGCCTGGTGTTCCTCGCCCACCGTGAGCAAATCGGGCAAATGCTCTCGACACACCCGCATCGCCTGAAGGCAGCGGGGATAAAAACCACACCCCACAGGGGGATGCAACAAGTTGGGCGGCGATCCCTCGATGGGTTGCGGTGGACGCTTGCAGAGGGGATCCGGATCAGGGATCGCCTGGCGCAAACCCACGGTGTAAGGGTGGGCCGCCTGCTGGAAAACGGCCACCACCGGACCCCTCTCCACCACCTGCCCGGCATACATCACCACCACCTCATCCGCCATCCTGGCCACCACGCCCAGATCATGGGTGATCAACACCAGGGCCATGCCATGGTCACGCTGCATGGCGGCGAGCAGGTCGAGAATCTGTGCCTGAATGGTGACATCCAGAGCAGTCGTCGGTTCGTCGGCGATCAGGAGCCGGGGACGGCAGGCCAAAGCCATGGCAATCATGGCGCGCTGCAACATGCCGCCGGAAAACTCGAAGGGATAGTGGTGCAAACGGCGTTCGGCATCCGTGATGCCGGTCATGCCGAGGAGTTCCGCCGCCCGTCGCCAGGCGGCGGCACGTCCCATCCCCTTGTGGACCTGCAAAGGCTCGGCAATCTGCCAACCGATAGAGAGGGTCGGGTTCAACGCACCCATGGGATCTTGAAAAATCATGGCCATTTCGGCGCCACGCAGGCGTCTGGCCGCATCGGGCGACAGATGCAGAATGTCACGTCCATCCAGGCGCATGGTCCGCGCCGCCACCATGCCGGGCGGCCTGGGCAGCAAACCCATCACCGCCAACAGGGAGGCCGACTTGCCACAACCTGACTCCCCGACAATCGCCAGGGTACGCCCCGCTTCGGCCTGCAAATCGACACCGCGCACCGCCTGCACCACGCCGCCGCGCAGAGCAAACCCCACCTCCAAACCGATCACCTCCAGGAGCGGTTTCATGCCTGTCGTTCACTGCGCACGTCGAGGGCATCGCGCAGGCCGTCACCAAGCAGATTGAAGGCCAAAACGGTCATGCTGATCAACAGGGCAGGAAACAACAGCTCGTGCGGATGGTTGAGCATGCTCTTCACCCCCTGTTGACAGAGCGATCCCCAGGAAGGGGTGGGTGGCGCCACCCCCATGCCGATAAAAGAGAGAAAAGCCTCGGTAAAAATGGCAGAAGGAACCGCAAAGGTCAGCGTGACCAGAATCACCCCCAATACATTGGGCAATAGATGATGAACGAGAATATAACCCCGTCCGCCGCCCAGCAATCGGGCAGCCTGGACAAACCCCTGCTCGCGCAGCTGCATGACCTGGCCGCGCACCAGACGGGCCGAGCCAGGCCAGCCCAGAAGGATCATGGCCACCAGCATGGAATGGATACCGCTCTCACCTGACTCGATACCAAAGGCGATACGCAGCAAAATCATGAACAACAAAAAAGGCAACGCCACGACAAAATCGGCCACGCGCATCATCCATTCATCGAGCCACCCCCCGGCATAACCGGCGATGCCGCCATAAAGGGATCCCAGCAAGACCGTACACAGAGGGGCAAGGATGCCGATCAACAGAGAGGTCTGCGCCCCCCGGATGAGCCGGGCGAGCATGTCCCGGCCCAGATAGTCCAACCCCAGGGGATGAAAAGGCATGGTGATGCTGTCGCCAATCCGGCTGTCGGGACGCATCCGGTGCGCCTGCTCCAGGGTGATCGCCGGTACCGGCTGCACCTGCAAGGTGGCGAAGCGTGGCGCCTCATCGACGCCATCCGAGGCCACAACCGAATAGTGGTACGTTTTCGGCTCCAGACGCAGACGATCGACAAACCCCACCCGGTTCCCTGCCAAAATCTCTCCCAGTGGCATACCCAGATCCGTGGCATCAGCCGGGGGATAGGGGTTGCGATAGACCAGATAACCCGAACTCCCCGGCACCGGCGACCAGGTCAAACGTACCTCCTGGGTGGTGGCCGGTCCCACCAGAGCCAGATCGAGCGGCGCGGCCAGGTCATCGGCCGTGCGGTCAGACCTCGCCGGATGGTCGGCGATGACCGAACCTGACCAGGCTTCCAGGGGAGGCACCACCAGGGCCCGCTCGGGCAGGCCGGGGGGGCGGGAGATACGGTCCAGATCCTGGGCATCCGGATCCAGCGGCCACAACCACGGGCCAGCCACGGTGAAAAACGACAGAGCCACGATGATCCACAAAGAGAGCGTCGCCTGAATATTGCCACGCAGATGGCGCCAGACATCCACCCAGAAAGAGCAGGATGGCGACGTCAGGGACGCAGTCGCATCGCGAAACGGCTCTGGTTGAAAATCAATCTCTTCTGGAACAAAAACCCGATGTTCCGGCATCCTGTCAGCCCACCCGCATACGGGGATCAACCCAGCCGTAGAGGATATCGACAGCAATGACCATCGCCACCAGAAAAGCCCCGTAAAAGACTGTCGTACCCATGATGACCGTGTAGTCCAGTTGCTGTACCGCCTGCACAAAAAAACGCCCCAACCCCGGAATGGCAAAAACCAGCTCGACGACAAAACCACCCGTGGTAATCGTGGCAATGGCCGGACCCAAAACCGTGACCATGGGCAGGATGGCATTGCGCAAATGATGATGCAAGAAGATCCGTCTCTCGCTCAAACCCTTGGCCCGCGCCGTGCGCAAAAAATCGGCCCCCCTGATCTCCAACAGCGAGGAGCGCAGCAAACGGGTCAGATAAGCCATGGTCCCCAAACCCAGAACTAGAGCAGGAACAACAACATGCTGAGGCGTCCCCCAGCCAGCCACAGGAAAGAGGGTGCCACCCAAACCTTGATTGATGCGCATCAGCAGAAGCTGTCCCCAGGCGGCAAAGACGAAGCTCGGCACCGAAATCCCCAGGATCACCAGAAACATGATCGCCAGATCGGGCAAACGGTTGTGAAAACGCGCCGTCAACGACCCCCAGAGAAGCGACCCGGCCACCGCCATCAACAACGCCACCACTCCCAGGGTGGCCGAGACAGGAAAATGTTCACGAATGATGTCATTGACCCGGCGATTTTTTTGGGTGAAGGAGATGCCAAAATCCCCCCGCACCATGTTGCCAAGATAGATGACATATTGCTGGAAAACCGGCTTGTCGAGACCATATTGCCGCTCCAGATTGGCACGAATGGCTGACGAGATCGCCTTGTCGTTCAACAAAGGATCGCCGGGAACGGCGTGCATGGCAGCAAACGTGGCCGTTGCAATGAACCAGATGGTGATCAAACCCGACAAGAGCCGCCGACCTATGAAACGCACCATGGAAAAACCAGGTATCCAGTCCAGTTCGATATGGGAGGGAAAGAAGAAACGTGACACCCTACCTTGCCGGAGATAAGTTGGGAAGAGAGATTTTGTTTGGCAACAGGGCTGATTGATGAGATAATTTTGACAATCAACCCCAACCAAGGAAATCTGCCCTATGCCATCCCCTGCCCGTTCGCACAACGCGCTTGGCGACCTTTGGGGAGGCTTGGCGGCCATGCTGGTGGCTCTCCCTTCGGCCATCGCCTATGGTGTGGCGGCCTACGCCGACCTGGGACGCGACTATATCGCCTTCGGCGCCATGTCCGGTCTGCTGGGAACGGTCATTCTGGGACTGATCGCACCGGCGCTGGGCGGGGCACCGCGCCTCATCACCGCCCCCTGTGCCCCGGCTGCTGCGGTCCTCGCGGCCCTCACGTCACGCCTCCTGGCTGGTGAAATCGCCGTCGCCGGGCCGTTCCCCCCCGAACGCATCCTTCTCCTGATCACCATGGTTGGCCTTCTTGCCGCCATTTTTCAATTTCTTTATGGCGCCATGGGCGGCGGTCGGGTCATCAAGTACATTCCCTTTCCCGTGGTTTCGGGTTATTTGAGCGGCGTCGGCATCATCATTTTTTTCAGCCAGCTTCCCAAGTTGATGGGTTTTCCCAAAGGAACCGATCCCTGGAAAGGGTTCATGGACCCCACCCTGTGGAACAAAACCGGCATCCTGGTGGGATTGGTCACCATTCTGGGCATGACTCTGGGTCCGCGACTGACCAAGGCACTCCCGGCCCCCATCCTTGGCCTCATGGCTGGTCTGCTCGCCTATTTCGCCCTCTCTCTGCACAACCCGGCCCTGCGCCAATTGACCAACAATGCCCTGTTGATCGGTCCCATCAGCTTCGACGCAGGCACCGTGACCACGGCCCTTCAGGACCGTTGGACCGCCATGGGTCAATTTCGTTTTGCCGACATTGCGGCACTTCTGGTTCCGGCACTGACCCTCTCTATTCTCCTCTCCATCGACACCCTGAAGACCTGCGTCATCGTCGATGCCATCACCCGCTCCCGTCACCGCTCCAATCGCGAACTGGTGGCCCAGGGAATCGGCAATCTGGCAACCAACATTCTGGGCGGCATGCCCGGAGCTGGCACCATGGGTGCCACGCTCGTCAATATCAGCAGCGGCGGTGCCACCCGCGTCTCCGGCATCCTCGAGGGGGGTTTTTCCCTGGCCGTTCTGCTGCTCTTCAGTTCCCTGATCGGCTGGGTTCCCGTCCCTGCCCTGGCCGGCATCCTGATCGTGGTCGCCTACAAGATGATCGACTGGCACAGTTTTCATCTCCTGCGCCAACGTTCCACTTTGCTTGATTTTGTCGTCATCGCAGCGGTGATCGTCGTCGCCGTCCGTTTCAACCTCATTGCCGCCTCGGGGACCGGCGTTGCCCTGGCCATCATTCTTTTCCTGCGCGAGCAGGTAAAAAGCTCTGTGGTCCGGCGGCGTCTCACGGGTTTGCAGGCCTCTTCCAAGCGCAACCGCCTGCCCGCCGAAAAAGAGATCCTGACCAACCAGGGTCAGGCGATCGTCATCTGCGAACTGCAGGGTAACCTCTTTTTTGGCACCACCGACCAGCTGTACACCCACCTGGAACCTGACATCCCCCGCTGCGACTACCTCATCCTGGACATGCGCAATGTCTATTCGGTCGATTTTACGGCCATCCACATGCTGGAACACATCCAGGGCATGCTGCGTGAGCGGGGGGCATCGCTTGTCTTCAGCGATCTGCCGAGCAGCTCCCACACCGGACGCGATCTGGGTTCCTATTTCACCCAGACCGGGCTGGTCGAACCCGCCGGCAATCTCAAGCTTTTCCCCACCCTCGATCAGGCCATGGAGTGGGCGGAAGACAGAATCATCGAAAAACAGCTCTCGACCCACCCGGATGAGAAAAAACGTCCCCTCGCTCTGGGTGAGATCGACCTGTTCCGGGGCATCGAAGAGGAGGGCAACCTTCTGGAGTTGATGCAGCAGGGGGTCGAGGAACAATCCTTTGTCGCCGGAGAGACCATATTTCGTGTTGGCGACAATGGTGGCCAGCTCTATCTCATCCGACGCGGCACGGTGCGCATCGTTCTTCCCGAGTTGGAAGACAAGAACATCACCCTGGCCATTTTCGGCCGGGGAAACTTTTTTGGTGACATGGCTTTCCTGGATCGGGGCAAACGCTCCACCGACGCAGTGGCCGATAGTGACACGGATCTGTTCCTCATCACCCGGGAGCGCTTCGAGGAGCTGATCCGCACCCATCCGGTCCTCGGGCAAAAAGTGTTTGCCCGCCTGGCGCGTGCCCTGGCTCTGCGCCTGCGCTACACCAACGCCGAACTCCTCGCCCTGCGCGCCAATTAAGACGCAAGGCCAGCCTGCAACTCTCCGGGCAGCTCGGTCCAGAACTGGATTTCCAAAACCAGGGAGGTGCCGGGCCGCTCGCCCAGAGCGATCAGGCCTCTGCCACTCAGTCTTTGTCTGGAGTCTTTGACGTGGACGACCTCACGTCGACCAGTCAACAAGAAGGTGCCGTTCCGGCTGTGGTCTTCCAGGAAAAAGTGGCCATGTTCAAGAAATACCGTCGCATGGCGCTTGGAGACCATGGCATCCTGAATCAGCAGATCGTTGCCCTTCTGTCGCCCTACGGTGATCCGCGGACGCCGAACACCCACGCCAAAGCGTTGTTCCCCGTATTGAAGTATCAAGGTATCTTGTCGATCCATGGCCTTCAGCCCGTATGCCTCGTATTCTCCTGCCCGGTGTGACAATTCATGGTGTCCAAGGTCGCCGTATCCCCTGTTGATGTTGATGAAGCCGGATCCCTCGCAACAGGAAAGCTGCTCCCCGCCTGGCGAAGCCATCGCCAGAACCGGATCGGCTCATGGGTGGAGCACACCCGGCAACGCTGGCTGAACCTGCCGCCCAATCTGCATGGCATTGTCTGGATTCTTCTCTCCGGTACCACTTTTTCCATTGTCGGGGCCATGGTCAAGGTGATCGGGCGGGATTTGCATCCGTTCCAGATTGTTTTTTTTCGCTGTCTGTTCGGCTTGATGTGGCTGGCCCCTTTTCTCTGGCGGCAGGGAGGAGAGATCCTGAAGTCGAGTCGGCAGAGCATGCACCTGACACGCGCCCTGGTAGGGACCGCTGCCATGGTCGCGACCTTTTACGCCTACGCGATCCTGCCCCTGGCCGATGTTACCGCTCTCTCCTTCACGACACCCTTGTTCATGATTCCCCTGGCACTCCTGTTTCTGGGTGAGGCCAACGATCCACGGCGATGGCTGGTTACGATCGTCGGTTTTTGTGGCATTCTGGTCATGGTGCGTCCCGGCAGCAAGGGTTTCGATCCGTTGATCCTGATTGGTGTGCTCAGTCCCCTGTTGATCGCCATCGTCACCACCGTCATCAAGAAAATGACGGCCACGGAAAAAACCATGACGATTCTCGGACGTTACGCCTTCGCTTCCACCATTCTTTCATTTCCCCTGGCCTGCCTGTACTGGCACACGCCCAGTACGCACCAACTGCTGCTGCTGTTGCTGGTCAGCGGCATAGCCACGGTGGCCCAATCCGCTCTGGTGCAGGCCTATGCCATGGGCGAAGCCACCATTGTCGCGCCCTTCGACTATACGCGCATGTTGATCGCCGGGTTGATCGGTTACTGGTTTTTTAAAGAAGTTCCCGATTTACAAACGATTCTGGGTGGATTTATCATCATGACCAGCAACCTTTGGCTGATCTGGCACACCACCAGGAAAAAAAAATCTGCCTGAGTTGTCGCCGACGCTGCCGATCATGGCCCGTTTCGTGAATGAGCTGCCGTGTCCAAGCCCGGCACGACTGCCTTCCCCTCTTTGACTCTCCCCTGCGGAGTTGGTCACGACCGATGAAACTGGAAATTCTCTCCGCCCGGCCTGCGGGCACGCAACGCCCTTTCAATCTCCTGTTCGTTCACGGCATGTGCGTGGGTGCGTGGGTCTGGTCGCCGCATTTTCTTCCCTGTTTTGCCGAGTGGGGCTATGCCGCCCATGCCCTCAGTTTGCGCGGGCATGGCCGCAGCCCTGGCGCGGAGCGCATCGGCTGGTACAGTCTCGCCGACTACGCCACCGATGTCGACGACGCCCTGAAAGAGCTGAACGGC
Organism: Magnetococcales bacterium; assembly: GCA_015229045.1. Next base: position 65,790 of record JADGCJ010000006.1, on the reverse strand, counting down.
CCCACCATTCTGATTGGTCACTCCCTGGGAGGAGCCGTCGTCCAGGAGTATATGCGCCGTTCGGGCGGCAAGGCCGCCGGTATGGTTCTCATGGCCTCGGTGCCACCTTATGGTCTGACACCCGCCATCTGGCGCATGTTCTTTGAAAATCCGGCCCTGTGGTGGGAAATGGCTGTGCTCATGTTCGCCGGTGCCCGCCGCGTCCACCAGCGCACCGTGCGCGAGGGACTCTTCTCTCCCGGCTTTCCCGATCAGGATTTTCGTCACTTCGTCCAGGAGGCTGGCAACGAATCCTGGGTGGTCGGCATGGAACTCATGGGGTGGCGACCTTTTGCCCCTTTGCCCAATACACTCCCGCATGTCCTGGTGATCGGTGCCGCCGGCGACCGCTTCGTGCCCGTCTCCGAGGTCAGGCTGACCGCTGCCTGGTATGGAACCGAAGCCGTCATCCTGCCCGACACCGCCCACGCCATCATGCTGGAACCCCGCTGGCAGCACGCCGCCCACGCCATACACGCCTGGCTGGAAAAACTGGAAGGTCGGTTATCGGCACCCTCTCCCGTCTCTGCACCGTGACCCTCACCCCGACCAACGTCTCCGAACGGAGAGCAGTCTCCGCGCACGAAGGCGACAGACAAAAAATAATTTGACGGAGACCTCCCTGTGTGTCATCAAGTGGGGGTGCGGCCTGTTTTTTTTACCGTGAGAGTCGTGCAGCGGCCCCCGCATGATCGGAGGGTGGAGGAAGGCTTCCCCCATCCATGAAGGTTGGTTGCGATTTAATTTGTATTTTTGCACATGGCAGCGGGCGGCGTTGATGGTCAGGAACTGCGCAGCAAAGACCTGTGAACCCCGCCAGGACCGGAAGGTAGCAGCGGTAACGGGATCCTTTGGGTGCCGCAATCCTCCTGATCGGAGCCGCCCTTTGTCGTTGTTCTCTCTTTTCGTGTGATGGACCCATCCCTCCTTGTGCCGGTTCAGGCCGGCCCCTTCAAAGCCGAGTTGATGTCTGCGTATCTGGTCTTGGCGCGGAAATGGCGCCCCCAGGGCTTTTCCACCCTGATTGGACAGGAACACGTCACCCGCTCCCTGGTCAACGCCCTGGAGAGCGGCAGGTTGGCGCATGCGTTCCTGTTCACGGGGATTCGCGGCGTGGGCAAGACGACGCTGGCGCGTATCCTGGCCATGTGTCTCAATTGCCAGACCGGGACCACGTCCACCCCGTGCGGCGTGTGCGACTCCTGTCGGGAGATCCGGACCGGCAATCACCCGGACGTGTTGGAGATCGATGCCGCCTCCCGCACCAGGGTGGACCAGATGCGGGAAGTGCTCGAGATGGTGCGCTATACCCCGGCCTCCTCCCGCTACAAAGTCTACATCCTGGACGAAGTCCACATGCTGACCAGCCAATCCTTCAATGCGTTGTTGAAGACATTGGAGGAGCCGCCAGGGCACGTCAAGTTCATCTGCGCCACGACCGAACCCCGACGCATACCGGCGACCATTCTGAGCCGTTGCCAGCGTTATGAATTGAAACGGGTCGCGCGCGACGTGATGACACACCACCTTGCCGCCATCCTGGCCCAGGAAAGTGTGACCTGGGATGAACGTGGCCTGGCTGCGGTGGTGCGCGCCGCCGACGGCTCGGTCCGCGATGCCCTCTCCATCCTGGATCAGGCCATCGCCCATGGAAATGGCGCTGTCCAATTCGAGAATGTGCGCCACCTGCTGGGTCTGACAGACCAGGATGCCGTGGCGGGGCTGCTGGAAGCGATCACCACCGGGGCAGGAGAACAGGTCTTGTACGCCGTCCAGACACTCTTTGCCGGAGGCGTGGAGCCGACAATCCTGGTCAACGACCTGCTGGCCCTCCTGCATCAAGGCGCACGCGGGCGGGTGTTGCGCCAGAATAACGCACAAGAAAACAGAATATTGGATCTCGAACCCGTTCCCCCCTGCATGGAAGCACTCTCCATGGAACAGATGCAAATGCTTTATCAGGTTTTGCTGCGGGGGCGAAGCGATCTGGCAGTTGCCGACACCCCCTACCAGGCCCTGGAAATGCTCCTGCTGCGCGCCACCTACCTGCGCCAGGCACCCGATTTGCGAAAACTGGTCCTGCAACTGGCGGGCGATGCGGGCACCGGAGAAAAAACAGGCCAGGAAGATCCTGCCCCCCCCCCGACCCGGACCCCGGACCGACCCGGAAACCTGCCACACACTGCCGAAAAGAGTGTCGCCAAAACATCGAAACCCGCAACACAGCGAGGGGAAAACCGGATCGGGGACAAGCCAGCCCTTGCCTCCTGGGATGATTTCCTGGCGCTCGCCACCCGGAAGTCGCCCTCTCTGGCACGACGCCTGGGCGGCCAGGTGGCCTGTCTGGAGTTTCAACCCGGAGAGGGAGGAATTCCGGAAGCGGTGCGTCTGCGCCTGACCAACGACTGTTTCGGACCACCCATACGCATCCAGCAGATGGTGACGGAATTTTTGTTGCAGCAGGGGTGTGGCGGGACCAGGATCGTCGTGGAGGATGCCTCCGCCGCCACTTGTCCGGAGAGCTGGCAAGAAACGCAAGACCGACAAAAACAAGAACACAGGCAAAGCTTTTTGGAAAAAATCCAGGAGCATCCAATCGTGCACCACCTGATGGACATGTTCCAGGCGGAGATTGTGGCCGTACAGACCCTGGAAAACGATGTGAAACACGGGTGACGGTTCAACCCTGACAGAAGAGAGTCGAAAGTGAGGCGGATGTGAAAAATCTGGGCAATATCCTCAAACAAGCACAACAGATGCAGGAACGCATGGCCAAAATGCAGGAAGAACTCTCTGCGACGACCGTGACAGGAAAGTCTGGCGGCGGCCTGGTGACGGTGACCATGAATGGCAAACAAGAGCTGCAAAAGGTGCATATCGATCCAAAACTGATGCAACCCGAAGATGTCGAAATGCTGGAAGATCTGGTGGTGGCGGCCTTCAACGATGCCCAACGCAGCCTGCTGGAGATCACGCAAAAGCAGTTGTCGCAAGTGACAGGAGGCATGAATATTCCCGGCCTGAATTTGCCTTGACAATGTCCCGATACAGCATGAACGTGGAGATGAACAGGCCGGGGTTGCCCTCCATCGATCAGGCCACGGCCCTGTTCTCCCGCTTTCCGGGTGTCGGGCGCAAGTCGGCGCAACGGATGGTGCAGCATCTGTTGCGTCGGGAACGCGGGGAGATCGACGCCCTGATCCACGCCCTGGAGGGGTTGCGAGACAAGGTACGTCCGTGCGCCGTCTGTTTCAATCTGGCTGAAGAGGACTTGTGCTGGATCTGCACCGATCAACGGCGCGATAGGGCCGTGCTCTGCGTTCTCGAAGAGGCATCGGACCTGCTGGCCATGGAAAAAGCCGGATTGTTCCAGGGAATCTACCACGTCCTGGGAGGACGTCTTTCGCCCCTGGACGGCATCGGACCGGAGCAGTTGCACACCGCCGCCCTGGTAAAACGATTGCGCGAGGGTAAAATCGCCGAATTGATCGTCGCCACCAACCCCACCGTCGAAGGCGAGGCCACAGCCCACTATGTCGTACAGATGGCACAACCCCTGGTGGGAAAAGTGACGCGCCTCGCTTGCGGTCTTCCCATGGGCGGGGAGTTGGAGTACCTGGATGAGTCCACCCTCTACCAAGCCCTCATGGGTCGCCGGGAATTTTGAATGTCAAGGCGTTTTTTTCTTGACCGAAAAGAGGGGCCATTTAATTCCAATCACATGAAAAGAATGGCACAATTCCGTCTTTTTCCCCGCCACGGCCTTGCACGAGGCGCATTGATTGAACGAAAAAGGATTGCTATAACTACCCTGGACACGTCAATATTTACCCTTCTGTTACGTGAGAAGGCGTTTGTCGACAGAAAACCGCATGGCGTGATGCATCGCCAGTGACACGAAAAACCCGGTCGCCCCCTCTTTCCCTACCGGAAAGGCCGTGATCCCGGGGAATATGGAACCAAACCAACCCAAGGAGCAGTCTGGATGGCCACTCTTAAACCCGAGCAGCAGCTTTTTCCCTATCCCGGAATACCGGGTACAGGGGACGGTTCGGATGCTGTCGCCTATGTTGAAACCCGGGCCACGGATGGTGCAGCAGCTTATCCCATCACCTCTTCGACGATCATGGGCCAGTTGTACCAGGTGGCAGTGGCCAATGGCTTCAAGAACGTCTGGGGAACCCCACTGGCCTGGATGGAATTGGAATCCGAACACTCCTCTGCCTCCGCCTGTGAAGGTTTTGCCTTGGCCGGGGGACGGGTTACCAACTTTACCTCCGGACAGGGTCTGATCCTGATGAAGGAGGTGTTGTACACCATCGCCGGGAAGCGTCTGCCGCATGTTTTGAACATTGGTGCGCGTGCGTTGACGGTGCAGTCCCTGAACGTTCATGCAGGCCACGACGACGTGATGGGTGTCGCCGATGTCGCCTGGGGCATGCTGTTTGCCCACAGCATTCAGGCCGTCGCCGATCTCTGTCTGATCGCCCGCCGCGCCTCGGAAGATGGCATGACCCCGATGATGAACATCCAGGACGGTTTCCTGGGAACGCACACCATCGAAAATCTGAACTTTCCCGAAGACGAACTGGTCCGCGACTACCTCGGCAATCCGCGGGATCGCATCCGGCCCATGTTCGACCCGGCCAACCCTCTGCAAATCGGTGTGGTGCAAAACCAGGACGCCTACATGCAGGGTCGTATCGCCCAGCGCTTTTTCTACGACAAGCTGCCTGGCGTCATCGAAAACGCCATGGATGAGTATTACAAACTGACCGGGCGCCGATACGGCCTGATCGAATCGGTGCAGATGGAAGACGCCGAATACGCCATCATCGCCATGGGTACCCTGGGCGAAACGGCCAGCTCGGCCATCGACATGGTACGCAAAAACATGGGGGTCAAGCTGGGTGCCATCATCGTCACCTGCTACCGGCCCTTCCCGGCCGCCCAGATCGCCCAGGCGGTCCAGAACTGCAAAGCCATCGCCGTCCTCGAACGGTGTGACATTCCGACCATGGTGGACAACCCCCTGACCACCGATATCGAGGCCTCCCTGGCCAAGGCGCTCATGGGGATTCCGGGCTTTGTCAAGATTGATCGGATGCCTTATGTGTTTTCAGGCTCCGCCGGTCTTGGTTCACGCGACGTGACTCCAGGCCATATCATGGCGGTCGTGAAGAACATGCTTGCCGGTCAACAAGGCAAGCGCTATTTCACCCTCGGTATCGATCACCCGACCAGCTTGGCCACGGAGATCGAACCCGACGTTCGCCCCGTTGGCTCCTTCTCGGTGCGCGGACACTCGGTAGGCGGCTATGGTTCGGTCACCACCAACAAGATCATCGCCACCATCCTGGGTGACACCTTCGGCTTCAAGGTTCAGGCGGCACCGAAGTATGGCTCGGAGAAAAAAGGGCTGCCCACCAACACCTACCTGACGGTCACCCCCTCCGGCAAGATTTTGACCCACTGCGAGCTGCAACAGGTCGACTTCGTGCCGCTGATGGATCCCACCACCTGGTTCATGGGCAACCCCCTGGTCGGTCTGCAAAACAAGGGCATTGTCTTCCAGCATACCGATGAAACGACCCCGGAAGGGTTGTGGAATTCGATCCCGGCCTATGCCAAATATGTCATCCGGGAGAACGGCATTCGCTTCTATGGCGTGGACACGATTGCCATCGCCCGGGAAGCCTGTCAGTCCGACTCCTCCCTGATTCAACGCTTCCAGGGTGTGGTTCTCCTGGGAGTGTTTCTGCGTGTGACCCCGTTCCGAGAGAATGCCAACCTCTCCGAACAGGTGATGTTCGACCAGGTGCGCAAGCCCCTGGAGAAGTACTTTGGCAAGCGTGGCGGCAAGGTGGTCGAAGACAACCTCAATGCCGCCAGACAGGGTTATTCGCGGGTCATGGAAGTAACCCGGGCGATCATGGACGCCACTTCGCCTGAGGTCTTGGCCCAGGGCAAGCTGGACTGGGATGCCAAAGGTAAGGACGTCAACGCCTTCTTCATCTAAGCGTCGGTGAGGCGGTCTGAAAATCCGCCCCGATTGGAGGATTTTGCATGAGTCAGCGCGCCAAGATCTATTCCCACGCTACCCCCAAATGGTATGACGCCAAGCGGGCGCGTGAGGTCATTGAGGCCTACAATTCCGGACGAGGATCGGGCCAGCCGGCCGATCCGTTCATTGCCTGCTCGGTGGTTCCGGCAGGCACGGGCTCTTATCGCGACTTCTCCTACATCGCTCCGGACCTGCCGGAGTTTTCGTCGGAAAACTGCGTGGCCTGCATGGAGTGTGTCCAGAACTGTCCGGATTCGGCCATCTGGGGACGGGTCGTCACCCCGTCAACCCTGGATACGGAAATCAACAAGTTTTGCGATGGCCGTACCAAGGATCTGGTCCATCGCCAGGTTGTCCAGACGACCAAGTTCTGGAAAACCTACGAGAAGAAAAGAGAGAAAGAGCCGGACAGCCCCGGTGGAGCCTGGTTCGGTATCTTCGTCGACCCGACCAAGTGCAAGGGGTGCGGCGAGTGCGTCACCGCCTGCGGTGATCACCGCGCCCTGAAAATGATCAAAAAGACCAAGGACAATCTCCCGGATTATTTTTCCATCTGGGATTTTTACAAGAGCTGTCCCGACACCCCGAAGGAGTACATCAATCCAAAACTCCGTGTCGATATCATGCTCAACGACAGTGCCAACCAGTACGTGGGCGGCGCCGGTTCCTGCATGGGGTGTGGTGAAGGATCGGTCATTCGTCAGTTGCTGGCCATCACCAACGAGGTGGTGGGCGACAAGTATGGTATCGTCGCTTCGACAGGGTGCAACACGGTGTACGGTTCGACTTATCCGTTCAACCCCTTCCGGGTACCCTGGGTCAACTCCCTGTTCGAGAACAACTCGGTCGTTGCCATGGGTATCCGCGCCCACTGGGACCAGATCGGCAAGCAGGACCACGCCCTGTGGGCCTTCGGGGGTGACGGGGCCATGCTGGACATTGGCTTCCAGGCCCTTTCCCGCATGTTGACCTCCGGCATGAACATCAAAGTCCTCATCCTGGACACCCAGGTCTACTCCAATACCGGCGGCCAGGCCTCCACGGCGACCTTCATCGGTCAGGAAGCCAAAATGTCCGTACATGGCACAGCCGTCAAAGGCAAGCAGGAGCGGCGCAAGGAGATCGGTCTGATCGCCATGATGCACCCCAGAGTCTTCGTGGTCCAGACAGTCGGCCCCATGATCACCCATTTCTATCGGGGTGTGGAGCAGGCCTTGCGTTTTGACGGTCCGGCGGTCATCAACGTCTACACCACCTGTCAGCCTGAACATCAGGTGGCTGACGATGTCTCCTGTACGCAGGCCAATCTGGCCGTGGAGTCCAGGGCATTTCCGGTGTTTGTCTACAATCCGGATGCTGGCCCGACCATCGCTTCGCGTCTGTCGCTGCAGGGCAACCCCTCCTTGAAGCGTGACTGGCATCACAAAAAAGGCAAGGACGGCGCCGAGGAGCGGGTTGACTTTCTGAGCTTTGCCAAAACGGAAGGGCGTTTTACCAAGCACTTCGACAAAGAGGGCAAACCCAGCGATACCCTGTTGCGTTCCATGGATGATCGTCTGGCCAACTGGCGGCGACTCCAGGAGCTCGCCGGTGTCGAAAACGTGGATGCCCAAAGCGAGTATTCTGCAAGTTGACATGGGCAACGCCAAGGGTGGCATCTCTCCTTGGTCACCGTGTGCAGAAAACATCCAACGCCCTTCCCTTCAGGGGGAGGGGCGTTTTTTTTGCGTCCGGCTTTATATGCCTGGGCACGTCCTGTCGAGAGGGGATTGATGATGAACCAAGGGGTGCTAAGCGAATTGCGACGTTCACTGACCCGGACTCGCCAACTGGAAGCCCGGGCCGCCACGCGCATTCGTGACCGGCTGCGCGTGGATCAGCCCCTGGACGGTCTGGTTACTCAGCGCATCGCCCGACTGGAACCCTACGAGGTCGAGTTGTTGCTGGCCAGCCTGTTCACCCCGGACAACAGCGACCGCGAACCTTTTGAAGCCGTTTTGCCCCTGGAAGGTGTCGGCACCGCCACCCTGGCCGGCATGGTGAAAACTCTGGCCCAGGAAAATATCGAGTGTCCGGTCGAATTCGCCGGAGATGCCTGCCGCTTGGTGGTACCTGAAATCATCATCGAGCGTTACGTTCGTCTGCTCCATTTGGATCAGCCAATCCAGAAAGCCGTGGCCGAACGGGTGAACACCCTCTTTTCCGCACCGCATCGTCAGCATGCCCTCTGCTGTGTGCGGCAACCCGTCTGGCAGGGTGAAGAGCGTATGGCCCTGCTGTTGGAACTCCTGGAGATGATGCAGGCCTCCCTGGCCGATGGTGTTGAGAAACTTGTTTTTCTCTCCGATTTTGTCGAAAGCTACCGGCCCCTCGACCTGGCTCAATTGACATGGCAATTGATTCATCTGGTGGAGTCCTACCAGGACACCGAAATTGGGCCGGTCTTCAATCCGGAGCTGGAAAATCTCCAGGTCAATGCCCTGGGATCACGCTACAGTGGCCATCAGGTCAAAGGACAACGCTTGGCCATGGCCCACAGCTTGTTAAAGGATTTGAAAGTCATCATGAAGTCGATTGACATGTAAAGAAGAGATGAGATCCATGCAACTTTATACATCGGATCATTGTGAAATGATTCGATTCAACAGCTTGGAGTTGACTGTTGCAGACGCACAAAAATGGTCTCTGGATTTTTCCGTCCCTTGAGGGGAAATTTCAACCCTGATACTCTTAAAAATTGTGTGTCAGGCAAGATCGACATTTTTACATGGGGAAAATGGTAAAATCGGATAAAAAAGGGGAGAGTGAGAATGGCAAAGATCAAAGTCAAAAATCCCATCGTCGAATTGGATGGGGACGAGATGACCCGTATTATCTGGGCATTCATCAAACAAAAGCTGATCCTGCCTTACCTGGATGTCGATTTGAAATATTATGACCTGGGCATCGAAGCCCGGGACAAGACAGATGACCAGATCACCATCGATGCCGCCAATGCCATCAAACAATATCGGGTGGGCGTCAAGTGCGCGACCATCACCCCGGATGCCGCCCGGGTGAAAGAGTTCAACCTGAAGCAAATGTGGAAATCACCGAATGGCACCATCCGGAACATCTTGAACGGCACGGTGTTTCGCCAACCCATCATCTGCACGAATGTGCCTCGCCTCGTACCCGGCTGGACCAAGCCCATCGTCATTGGCCGTCATGCCTACGGTGACCAGTACCGCGCCACCGATTTTGTCGTCCCGGGTCCAGGCAAACTCACCATCAAATTTGAACCCAAGGATGGCGGTCAGATCATCGAGAAAGAGGTCTTCAAATTTCCTGGCGGCGGCGTCACCATGGCCATGTACAACCTGGATGAGTCGATCATCGGTTTTGCCCGCTCCTGTTTCAACTATGGCCTGGACCTGGGCTGGCCAGTCTATCTGTCGACCAAAAACACCATCCTCAAAGCCTACGACGGACGCTTCAAGGATCTGTTCCAGGAGGTCTTCGACAAAGAGTTCAAGGACAAGTTTGCCGCCAAGAAGATCACCTACGAGCATCGCCTCATTGACGATATGGTGGCTGCCGCCCTGAAGTGGGAAGGTGGCTTTGTCTGGGCCTGCAAAAACTATGACGGCGATGTGCAGTCGGATACCGTTGCCCAGGGATTTGGTTCGCTGGGTCTGATGACCTCGGTCCTGATGACCCCGGATGGCCAGACCATCGAAGCGGAAGCCGCCCACGGCACCGTGACCCGGCACTACCGGATGCACCAGAAAGGTCAGGAAACATCCACCAATCCTATCGCCTCCATCTTTGCCTGGACACGCGGTCTGATTTGTCGCGGCCAGTTTGACGACACCCCGGAAGTGACCAAATTTGGCCAAACCCTCGAAAAGGTGTGCGTAGACACCGTTGAGTCCGGCTTCATGACCAAGGATTTGGCCATGCTGATCGGTGCGCAGCAAAAATCCTTGAGTACCCAAGCCTTCCTCGATAAGTTGGACGAGAATCTGAAAAGGGCGCTGGGCGCTTGAGATCACAGGCTGACCGGAGAGTTCGACGCGCCACTGTGCCGCCAGGATGTCTCCTCGGCGTGAAGGAGGATGTCAGACCAAGGACGGGGCGGGAAGCAGGCTGCTTCCCGCCCCGTTTTATTTCTGGATACGGATCAGAGTCCATTGACAAAAGACGATTCGCCCCTATCCTCCTCCTGCAATAATGAAAAAACAGGATGGGCGTGAACCGTCCTTGAAAAATCATATTACACAGCTGTAACGTTGTTACCGAGTCGTTACCCCGAACCGGCAAGTGCATGGTTCGCATTGAATGAATACTTTTTTGTGACGAGGTAGGAGCCCCAATGAACATCCATGAATACCAAGCGAAACAAATCATAGCCCGTTACGGGGTCGCCGTCCCGCGTGGCCGGGTGGCCTTCACCCCGGACGAGGCCGAGCAGGCAGCCAAGGAGCTGGGAGGCAACGTCTTTGTCGTCAAGTCCCAAATCCATGCTGGCGGTCGGGGCAAGGGTGGCGGCGTCAAAGTGGTGAAGAGCGTGGCCGAAGTCCGCGAACAGGCGCAACGCATGCTGGGCATGACCCTGGTGACCGTCCAGACCGGCCCGGCCGGCAAAGAGGTCAAACGGATCTATGTCGAGGAAGGGTGCAATATTGCCCGCGAGCTTTATCTGGGCATGGTCATTGATCGCGGCACCAGCCGGGTCACCATGATGGCCTCCACCGAGGGGGGCATGGAGATCGAGGAGGTGGCCGCCAAGCACCCGGAAAAAATTCTGAAAGAGGCCATCGATCCGGCTGTCGGCATGACGGGCTTTCAGGCGCGCAATCTGGCCTTCGGGCTGGGCTTGAAAGACAAGCAGATCGACAAGGCGGTCAAGTTCATGCTGGCCCTCTACACGGCCTTCATGGATACCGACGCCTCCCTCGTCGAGATCAATCCCCTGGTCGTCACCGGCAGCGGCGATGTCATGGCCCTGGATGCCAAAATGAACTTTGACTCCAATGCCCTGTATCGGCACAAAGACATCGAAGCCCTCCGGGATCTCAACGAAGAGAACCCCAAAGAGATCGAAGCCTCCAAACACGACCTGAACTATATCGCCCTGGATGGCTCCATCGGCTGCATGGTCAATGGCGCCGGGTTGGCCATGGCCACCATGGATATCATCCAACTGAAGGGGAGCAGCCCGGCCAACTTCCTCGACGTGGGCGGCGGTGCCACCACGGAGCGCGTGACGGAAGCCTTCAAATTGATCCTCTCGGACACGAACGTGAAGGCGGTCCTGGTGAATATTTTTGGTGGCATCATGAAATGCGATGTCATTGCCGACGGCATTGTGACGGCGGCCCGCCAGGTGTCGCTGAACAAACCCCTGGTGGTCCGGCTGGAAGGGACCAATGTCGAAAAAGGGAAAGAGATCCTGGCCAAGTCAGGTCTGCCCATCATCGCCGCCAATGACCTCAACGATGCTGCCGAAAAGGCGGTTGCCTCTATCAAGGGAGCCTGATTCATGAGTATCTACGTCGACAAGAATACGCGGGTCATCTGCCAGGGTTTCACCGGAAAAAATGGCACCTTTCACTCGGAACAGGCCATCGCCTACGGCACCAACATGGTGGGCGGCGTCTCCCCCGGCAAAGGCGGCACGAAACACCTCGGTCTGCCGGTGTTTGACACGGTGGCCGATGCCGTGCGCGCCACGGGAGCCAATGCCTCGGTCATCTTCGTGCCTCCCCCGTTTGCGGCGGATGCCATCATGGAGGCAGCCAGCACCGATATCGGCCTTGTCGTCTGCATCACCGAGGGGATTCCGGTGTTGGACATGGTCAAAGCCAAACGCTATCTGCAAGGCAGAAAGACCCGTCTGATCGGCCCCAACTGCCCCGGTATCATCACCCCCGGCGCCTGCAAGATCGGTATCATGCCCGGACATATCCACCTGCCCGGCAGGATTGGTGTGGTCTCCCGCTCCGGTACCCTGACCTACGAAGCGGTGGCCCAAACCACCGCCGTCAAGCTCGGTCAAAGCACCTGCGTCGGCCTGGGTGGCGATCCGGTCAACGGCACCAACTTTATCGACTGCCTGGAGCAGTTCCAGAAAGATCCGCAGACGGAAGGGATCGTCATGATCGGCGAAATCGGCGGTACCGCTGAAGAGGAGGCCGCCGCCTACATCAAGAAACATGTGACCAAGCCGGTGGTGGGTTTCATCGCCGGTGCCACCGCCCCCAAAGGCAAACGCATGGGTCATGCGGGCGCCATCATCTCCGGGGGAAAAGGCACGGCCGAAGAGAAATTTGCGGCCTTGGGCGCAGCAGGTGTCCATATTGCGAGGAGTCCGTCCGATCTGGGTGTGACCATGCTGAAGGCCATGGGGGGATGAACTCTCCCCTCTGTTAACGTCTTTCCCGCAGCAACCAGGAAGCATTGAAAAGGGGAGATCGAATGGCAAAGAGAGATCTGATCATCCGACTCGGGGGTGAGGGCGGCGAAGGGGTCATTTCTTCTGGTGACTTTATCGCGTCTGCCTGCGCACGTGCCGGTTTGGATGTCTACACGTTCAAAACCTTTCCGGCAGAGATCAAGGGCGGTTACGCCATGTATCAGGTGCGCGCCAGCGCGGACAGGGTTTACAATCAAGGGGATACCTTTGACGTCCTCTGCGCCTTCAATGGGGAGGCTTTTGAGGTCAACAAAAGCCAGATGCGACCCGGAACGGCTGTGGTCTACGACTATCCAGGTGGTGACTTCGAGCCTGGTGAACTGCCCCCCGGGGTGTTTGGTTATCCCATCCCCATGACCCAAGCCGCCAAGGAGATGAAATCCATTCGCTCCAAAAACATGGTAGCCCTGGGGGCGCTGTCGGTGTTGTTCAACATTCACGAGTCAACCCTGATTGGCGCCCTGACCAAGAAGTTCAAGAAAAAAGGTCAGGAAGTCCTGGATTTCAACCTCCAGGGCTTTGCGAAAGGCAAAGAGCTGGCGTCAAAAATAACCAAACAGGATCCCTGGCGGCTGGCCGATGTCCAGGCGCCCAAGGATATCATCGTCATTTCCGGCAACGACGCCGTCGGTCTGGGGGCGATCATGGGGGGGCTGGAGTTTTTTTCAGCCTACCCCATCACCCCGGCCACGGAAATTGCCAAATATGTCGCCACCCATCTGCCGAAACGTGGCAAACACCTGGTCCAGGCGGAAGACGAAATCGCCTCGATCTCCCAGGTCATCGGCGCCTCCTATGCCGGCCTGAAATCGATGACCGCCACCTCGGGTCCAGGATTGGCCCTGATGAGCGAAATGCTTGGCATGGCCTCCATGAGCGAAACCCCCGTGATGCTGGTGGATGTGCAACGCGGCGGTCCCTCGACGGGATTGCCGACCAAACATGAACAATCCGACCTGTTTCTGGCCATTCACGGCGCCCACGGCGATGCCCCGCGTGTCGTTCTGTCGGTGGAGGATGTCCATGACTGCGTGGACATGACGGTGGAAGCTCTCAATCTGGCCGAAGAGTATCAATGTCCGGTCATTCTGATGTCGGATGGCTCACTGGCCTTTTCGACGCAGACCATTCCGGCACCCAAACCGGCCTCCTACACCATCGTCAACCGTAAACGCTGGGACGGACAGGGGACCTACAAACGATATGAATTCACGCCGGATCATATCTCGCCGATGGCTGATCCCGGTACGCCCAACGCCATGCACATCGCCACCGGCCTGGAACATAGCGAAACCGGCGCCCCGGACTGGCGCCCGGAAAATCACTGGGCCATGCACGAGAAACGCTTCAACAAGCTCGACCGGATCGTCGAAACCTACCGCCCGGTCGAGATCGACGGCGCGGGAGAAGCCGACCTGGGGATCATCTCCTGGGGCAGCACCATCGGCGTGGTGCGCGAGGCGGTGCAGAGGTTGCGGGCCGAGGGTTTCAAGGTGAAGGGGTTCTATCCCAAACTGATGTGGCCCATGCCGGTGAAGCAATACGAGGCCTTTGCCGCCACCTGCAAAAAAGTCCTGGTGCCGGAAGTGAACTACCAGGGACAACTGGCCCACTTCATCCGTTCGGAGACCTCCATCAAACCCATTCGCTATAACATTTGTGGCGGTTTGCCTTTCAACCCGGCCATGATTGTTGCCAAAGCCAAGGAGTTGATCTGATGTCCACAGCCGCATTGCATCAAGTCCAGATGAAGCCCAAGGATTATAAATCGGAAGTCTCGGTGGTGTGGTGTCCTGGCTGCGGCCATCATGGCATCCTGAACGCGATCTATCGCGCCCTCTCCGAATTGGGGGTCGATCCCACCAACATGATGTCGATCTCCGGTATCGGCTGCTCTTCCCGAACCCCCTATTTCATCAAGTCGTACAAGATGCACACCCTGCACGGCCGGGCTGGCGCCGTGGCGACGGGCGCCCAGATCGCCCGTCCGGATCTGGCGGTGATGGTGACCGGCGGCGATGGCGATGGCTTCTCCATCGGCGGCGGCCACATGCCCCACATGGCGCGCAAAAATGTCGACATGACCTACGTCCTGTACGACAACGGTATCTACGGCCTGACCAAGGGCCAGTACTCCCCCACGTCACGACCGGAGCTGAAAGCCTACACCACCCCCTACGGCGGCCCCGACATGCCGATGGACCCCCTGCTGTACATGCTGACCTATGGCGCGACCTACGTTGCCCAGGCCTTCGCCGGCAAGCCCAAGGTGTGCGCCGATCTGATCAAAGGCGCCATGGAACACAAGGGGTTTTCCTACGTCAACATCTTTTCGCAATGCACCTCCTTCAACCATATCGACACGGTGGAGTACTACCGGGAGCTGGTCGAGGAGATTCCGGCTGACCACGACGTCACCAACCTGGGTGCCGCCATGGAGTTGGCCCGTCGTCCCAAAGGCAAAGCCCCCATGGGTTTGCTCTATCAGACCCAGAGGCCGACCCTGGTGGATCGTCTGGAAGAGATTGTCGCCAAGGTCGGTGGCAATCCAGACTATGACCTGAACAAGATCATTGATTTATCCAGACCCTGATCGGGCGGAGACCCCGACCGGGCAAAAACCCGTGATCGGACAGAAAGAGGCAACGAGGAACAATCGCACCCATGCTGCAACGCTACACGGATCGCGCCGCCTTGCTGGCAACGCACGGCAAAAATGGTGCGCTGGTCGATGCTGACCTGAGCTTTCTGGATCTCTCGGAGCTGGACCTCTCGGGACTGGATCTCTCGGGAGCGCTCATGTCCGGCAGCCGGTTGCAAGGAACCCTGTTCGACGGGTGCGATTGTTCCTCCATCTTTGTCCAGAAAGCGGATTTGACAGGAGCGCAGTTTTCCCGGGCACACCTGGAGGAGGCCTTTTTTCAACATACAATTTTGCGCCAGTGCAATTTTTCCGATGCTGTCATGACCGGCGCCAAAATTCTCGTCTGCCAACTGGAAAATGGTCGATTGTGTCGAGCGGATTTGACTGATGGGCAGCTTTTAGGTACAAACCTTATGGGGGCTGATTTTTCCGGGGCTTCTTTGCGAAGAGCCAGCCTGCGCGAAGCGATGCTCGAAGGGGCGCAGTTGGTCTCCTGTGATCTGCGCGAGACTGATTTTCGCAAGGCGGATGTACAAAATGCCGTCGTCCGCGATGTGCGCGCAGCAGGGGCCCTTTTCTACGGAAAAGCCCCCTGGGCGGTCGATACCGCTGAAGTGACGGATTGGGATCGTCAACTACCACGCTTCGATGGAGAGTGATCCTTGGCCAACCCCCCGGAGAGCCTTTCGTCTCTGCGTCGGCGTCTGGTCTTTCTCACCAGCAGGCGGTCCATGTTGGAAATGGAGGAGGTGCTGCGACGCCACCTGGACCTGGAGCATATGGATCTGGCAGAGTGTCTGGCTCTGGAAAGACTCCTCCAGTATCCGGACAACGACCTTCTTGACTGGATCTCCGGAGTCCTCTCTCCGCCACCCGAGGTGGACAAGGCTCTCCTGATGCGCCTCTCCAGGCGACAAGGCCAAAGTTGACAACGACAAGACCTGGTGGATTTTTCGTTCGATGAGAATCATTGGCAGGGTCTCCCTAAATCCATACCGGACGGGGGGTGCCCCTGATCAGGCAAGGAGGGGTGCATCGTGAAGGTGATACTGATGGGTCCGCCGGGGGCTGGCAAAGGGACACAAGCCCGGCAAATAGCTGAAAAATACGGTATCCCCCAGCTCTCTACCGGGGACATGCTCAGGGCGGCTGTCAAGGCCGGAACGGAAGTGGGGAAAAAAGCCAAGGCAGCCATGGAGAGCGGTGGACTGGTTACCGATGATGTGGTCGTCGGCATCATCGCCGATCGTACCCAAGAGCCGGATTGCCAGAAGGGCTTCCTGCTGGATGGATTCCCCCGTACCGTGCCCCAGGCCGAGGCCCTGGACAAGATGCTCACGGCGCGGTCGCAAACGATCGATCATGTCATCGATATCGCCGTCGAAGACGAACCTCTGGTCAACAGAATCACCGGGCGCCGGACCTGCGGCAGCTGCGGCGAAGGTTACCACGTTCAGTTCAAGAAGCCCGGCAAGGACGGGGTGTGCGACAAGTGCGGCGGCCAACTGACCCAACGCGCCGACGATAACGAAAAAACCGTGCGCAACCGGCTCTCCGTCTACCACAGCCAGACCTCACCCTTGATCGACTATTATCGCAAAAAAGGGAGCTTCAAGACCGTGGATGGCATGCAAGACATGGACAAGGTACTCAAGGATCTGTGCGCCATCCTGGGTTGATGACTTCTTTGTAGGCAGGACGATCCAGACAGGATCGGACCGTTTTCACTTGTGTTTCATTTCAGTGGACGTGGGGAGAAGAACAGATGCTAAACGTAGATAGCACCGCGTTGAACCTCTCCATCCTCTGCGGATTGGGGGCCGTCGCCTGGGCCTTCAAGAACCGGGGGTGGATTCTGAGTCTAAGCGCGGGAAGCGACAGAATGCAGGAGATTTCCGCCGCCGTGGAAGAAGGGGCCAAGGCCTATATGACACGGCAATACACCACCATCGCTTATGTGGGCGGTGCGGTGTTCGTGCTGATCGCCATGTTCCTGGACATGATGACAGCCATCGGTTTTGCCCTGGGAGCCGGTCTCTCCGGAGCGGCTGGCATCTTCGGCATGATGATGTCGGTGAAGGCCAACGTGCGGACCGCCGAAGCGGCCAAAGGTGGACTCAACAATGCCTTGCAGGTGGCTTTTCGTGGTGGAGCCGTCACGGGCATGCTCGTGGTAGGGCTTGGTCTGCTGGGCGTTGCCGTGTTCTTCATGATGTTGCTGAAGACGGGCGGCGACAATGCATCCCACATGCTGAAGCCCCTGGTCGGATTGGCCTTTGGTGGCTCCCTGATCTCCATTTTCGCCCGGCTGGGCGGCGGTATCTTCACCAAGGGTGCCGACGTGGGCGCCGACCTGGTGGGTAAAGTCGAAGCCGGTATCCCCGAAGATGACCCACGCAACCCGGCCGTCATCGCCGACAACGTGGGCGACAACGTCGGTGACTGCGCCGGTATGGCCGCCGACCTGTTTGAAACCTATGCCGTGACCCTGGTTGCGACCATTCTGCTGGGCGCCCTGGTCATGCCGAAGTTCGGCAACGCCCTGGTCTACCCGATGGCCCTGGGCGGTGTCTCCATCGTCGCCTCGATCATTGGCGTCTATTTTGTCAAAGCCAATGAGGGCGAAAAAATCATGACCGCCCTCTACAAGGGGTTGATCGCTGCCGGTGGCATCTCCGCCGTGGCCTTTTATCCCATCACCAAATGGCTCATGATCGGCAACACCTCCGGCTACACGGTGGGTGCCCTTTACATGGCCTGCTTGATCGGCCTGGCATTGACGGCGGCCATGGTGATCATTACCGAGTATTATACCTCTACCGACTTTTCTCCCGTGCAACTCATCGCCTCGGCGTCCCAGACCGGGCATGGCACCAACGTCATCGCCGGATTGGGCCTCTCCATGAAAGCGACCGCAGCGCCTGTTCTGGCCGTCTGTCTGGCCATGTGGGCCTCTTATTCGGTTGCCGAGCTTTACGGTATCGCCATCGCCGCCACCTCCATGCTCTCCATGACGGGCGTGATCGTGGCCCTGGATGCCTACGGCCCCATCACCGACAACGCCGGTGGCATCGCCGAAATGGCCGAACTGCCCCCGGAGATTCGTAACATCACCGATCCCCTGGACGCCGTGGGCAACACCACCAAAGCCGTCACCAAAGGCTACGCCATCGGTTCCGCCGGTCTGGCCGCCCTGGTGCTGTTTGCCGACTACACCCACGAACTGCAAACCGTGCTGAAAAAGGCCACTGCCTTTGACCTGTCCAACCACTTGGTCATCATCGGCCTGTTCATCGGTGGTCTGCTGCCTTATCTGTTTGCCGCCATGGGCATGGAAGCGGTGGGTCGTGCAGCGGGCAGCGTGGTGATCGAAGTGCGTCGCCAGTTCCGCGAAATTCCTGGCATCATGGAAGGAACGGGCAAACCCGACTACTCCAAGGCCGTGGACATGCTGACCCGGGCCGCCATCAAGGAGATGATCATCCCCTCGATGCTGCCGGTCGTCACCCCCATCGTCGTCGGTCTGGTCCTTGGACCGCAGGCCCTGGGTGGCGTCCTGATGGGCACCATCATCACCGGCATTTTTGTCGCCATCTCCATGACCACCGGCGGTGGTGCCTGGGATAACGCCAAAAAGTACATCGAAGAGGGCCATTTCGGTGGCAAAGGCTCCGATGCCCACAAGGCAGCGGTGACCGGCGACACCGTCGGCGATCCCTACAAGGATACCGCCGGTCCGGCCGTCAACCCGATGATCAAGATCACCAATATCGTGGCTCTGCTCATCGTCTCTCTGATGGTCTGACAAACTGTATCCTCCTGGGGGACGCCAGGCGTCCCCCAGGCTCTCTTGCATTGATTTTTCACTTTTTATCGGAATTACAGAAGAGTATCCTTGGGGTGTCGTGTGTTTCCCCTGGTGGTTTGGTGGCAAAGACAGGCGTTCAATCTCCTGACAAGAGGATAAGAGCAATGAGCGTAACCGGATTGAATTTAGGTATGGATATCATGACGAAAGGTTATGCCAGGGAGGCTTCGCAAAGCTTGGCGGCAAACATGTCAAGCGAGTCAAGGTTGACGGTTCGGTCTGCGGCGAATGTGGCCGACGATGCCAGCACCAAGGTGTCGAGCACAGCCCGGGGATTCTCCCAAAAAGCGGCCACCACGACCTTTTCCCGGTATGAGGTTGCAAGGGGGCTCTTTTACGCACCACCCAAGCCAGGATGAGTCGACTCATCTGCCAGAAAACCGTGACGGGTCGGCTGCTCTGTCACGAAGGACGGATGGTTCGTGGTGTCGTGGGGTGATCTTCTCCTCCCGGTGGGCGTCATCGCTACGACCGCCATGGCGTATGGGTTGCCACTGACCCGAAGAGTTGCTCAGATCACTGGTCCGGATTCGTGGCCGTTGCGTCTTGCCGCTGGATTCGGCTTCGGTCTGGTTGTACTTTTTGCCCTCTCGGCCTTGATCCATGGGGTGTTGCCCCTGGATTTTCGGGGTCGGGAGGGGGCGGCGTGGTGTGTGCTGCTGCTTGTGCCAGCCTGGTTGGCGTGGCGCGAAGTCGGTATCGTCCGCCGGGAAAAATCCCCTCCGCCCTCGGGAAATTTCTGGTTGCCTCTGGCCGTGCTGTTTCTGGCAGGAGGGACGGTGGCTTTTTCCACCTTTTCCTTCCCGGGGTTGTTGAAATTTGGTCTGGGCGATCAGGTGGAGAGTTTTGCCCTGGCCAAGAGCCTGTATCAGGGTACGGGGTACAGGGTTCCCTATCTGATTTTTGATTTTCCCCATCATCCCGAAGATTTACAGGCCGTCATACAAACCGGACGGGTGCAGATTGAGCCTATTCCGTCCCGACTGCCTTTCCTGCCCTTGTTGACGGCCCTCTATCTCTATCTGTTGCCGAACAATCCCCTCATCCTCTCTTGTCTTTTGTTTCTTGCTGGTGCGGCTGTCGTGCCCCTCGCCCACCATTGGATCCGGATCTATGGAGAACGACTGGGCTGGCCCGTCTCTCTCCTGCCTCTGGAGCCGCTGGTGGCGATGGGTCTGCTGCTGCCGCTGAGTACCATGTTTTTGACTGGATTCATCGAAGCGGTCACGCTTTTGTACCTGTTGCTGGCCTTTATTCTCCTGCTGCGCTGGCAAAACCGCTGGTCTGACGCCTGGATGCTGCTTTTTTGCCTGCTCCCGCCCCTTTTCATCAAGGGGGAGGGTGGCATCGTCGTGCTGCTGCTGGGACTGTTTTTCCTGCTCCCGCTGTTCCTGAAATTAATGTGGCAGAAAGGAATCAAGGGTGGTCTGCCCCTGTTGGTCATGGGGGTGGTTTTTCTTGTCATCGCCCTGCCCTGGGTCGGTTACGTCGCGCGTCATGGCGCGGTATCCAACTCTGCCATCAATATCTTCAAGTCCATGCCGGATGGCAATTATCAAGTCAAGAACGGTCCCTATCTTCAGGTGCTTGAAGAACATTATGCTGTCGAGATCGACCCTGCGACCCTGACCTATCGTGCACCTGCCGGAAGTACCGAGCCACCCTCCGATGCACTTTTGCTCAAAATTCACCTTGAATACATGAAGTTTATGAAGGACAGCGTCTTTTTGTACAACTTCATGCTTGGCATGCAGTCTCTGGGACGCACCATGGACCTCTCCACCTACCAGCCCGAGTCGTGGCAGAGTCGCTTGCGCATCCTGCGCAGCCAGATCGCCAGGGACGCTGAACGCATGATCACCTTCGAGAGCGGAAAACGCCTCACACTCGACATGGGACTGGGGTTGCTGCTTCTCCTGATCTTGTCCTTGTTCCGGGAGGAAGCATCGCGGTGGCTTTCGGCGCGCTATCTCCTGTTTTTCATCTCGTTGATCACCCTTCTGGATATCGTCAACCCGGGTATCTTTTTTCTGCCCAGATTTTTGGTTTTGTTTCTCCCCTTTTTGCTCATCCTGGTTTTGACGTTTTCTCTGTGGCTTTGTCAGTCCCGCATGGGAAACACTCTGCTGCGCTGCATGAAATTTTCCGTTGTCCACCTTGCCTTGGTGGCCATCCTTGCGTGGGGATTCCTGACGGAGGCTGTCGAAGTCAGTTCGCTGCGCAAGGATGATCATCGCGTGGCCAGGATCATGGATCTCTTGAAGGAGCACACTCCCACCGACGCCCTGGTCTCCAGTTCCATGCCCCAGTATGTGGGCGCCTTGGCGGAGAGGCAGGCCATCGGCCACGCGGACAATATCCTGTTTCTGCACTGGCAGGTGCTGACCTACCACCCCAGCCACATTCTGATCTTCAAAAGACCCGACTGGTCCTACGATGAATACAGGCTTTTTATCCATTTCAGAAAAAACCATTTTCTTTCCGACTATCAGCCCGTCTACTCCGACTCTGCACTGGAAATGATCATTCTGGAAAGAACGGGGGGCACTTCAAATCTTGACAGGGGGGACTCCTCTACCTAGAGTCTCCCGATCGTTCACTAAAGCGTAACACCGGAGCCTTATGGAAGAGGAATTTTTTCGCATCAAGCGGTTGCCGCCCTACGTGTTTGCCGTGGTCAACGAACTCAAGTCCCAGGCACGGGCGCGTGGCGAGGATATCATTGATTTTGGCATGGGCAATCCCGACCACCCGACGCCCAAGCACATTGTGGACCGGCTGAACGAGGCCGCCCAGGAGGGGCGCAACCATCGCTATTCACTCTCCAAGGGCATTCACGGCCTGAGAAAAGCGGTGTGCGGCTACTACAAACGGCGCTTCGATGTCGAGCTGGACCCGGACCGGGAAGCCATCGTGACGATTGGTTCCAAGGAGGGGCTGTCGCACATGGCGCTGGCCATCTCCAACCCCGGCATGACCGTCCTTGCACCCAATCCGACCTATCCGATCCACGTCTATGCCTTTGTCATCGCCGGGGCGGATATTTTGCATGTGCCCTTGCTGCGGGTGGAGGACTTTTTCGATTCGCTGAAACACGCAGTCGAGCACACCTGGCCGCGACCGAAAATCCTGATGCTCAATTTTCCCGCCAATCCGACCGCCATGGTGGTCGATCTGGATTTTTATGTGAAGGTGGTGGCCTTCGCCAAGGAACACGACCTGATCGTCTTGAGCGACGTCGCCTACGCCGAGCTTTGCTTCGATGGCTATCTGGCGCCGAGCATTCTCCAGGTTCCCGGCGCCAAGGATGTGGCCGTCGAGTTCTACTCGATGTCCAAAACCTACAACATGCCGGGTTGGCGAGTGGGTTTTGCCGTCGGCAACCCAAGACTGGTCAACGCCCTGACCCGCCTGAAATCCTACCTCGATTATGGTCTGTTCCAGCCGATCCAGATTGCGGCGGCGGTTGGTCTCAACGGCCCGCAGGAGTGCGTGGACGAGATTCGGGAGCTGTATCGCAGTCGCCGCGACATCCTGGTGGATGGACTGGCCAGGGCCGGCTGGGTCGTCGACCGACCCAAGGCCACCATGTTTGTCTGGGCGCGCATCCCGGAAGAGTTTCGCAAACTGGGTTCCCTGGAGTTTTCCAAGCTGCTCTTGCAAGAGGCCAAAATGGCCGTGGCACCAGGCGTCGGTTTTGGCAAACACGGGGATGACTTTGTACGCATCGCCCTGATCGAAAATGAACACCGGACACGACAGGCCCTGCGCAATATTCGGCGGTTTCTCAATGCCGGAGGCGATGTTCAGGCCTAAGCATCCGACAAAACCTCAGCTGGAGGGAAGGCGTATTGGACACGTTGCGTATTGGGTTGTTGGGTCTGGGAACCGTCGGCACCGGAACAGTGCGTCTGCTGCAAGCCCACGAGCGCCTGCTTTGGGAAAAGACCGGCGTACGTCTGCAACTGGTGCGCATCGCCGACCTGGATCTGGCGCGGGATCGTGGACTCGCCTTGAGTTCCGTCGAGCTGACGCAGGATGCTCACGCCGTCGCGGTCGCCCGTGACATCGACGTGGTGGTCGAGCTGATCGGTGGCATCAAGCCAGCGCGGGAGCTGGTCGAATTGGCCCTGCGCCACGGCAAACATGTCGTCACCGCCAACAAGGCCCTGATCGCCCGTTATGGCAATGAACTGTTGAGCGAAGCGGAAACGCAAGGGTGTGATCTGGCCTTTGAAGCCGCCGTTGCCGGGGCCGTACCCATCATCAGAGCGCTGCGCGAGAGCCTGGCGGCCAATCGCATCGATCAGGTTCACGGCATCCTCAACGGCACCTGCAACTACATCCTGACCGAAATGCGGGAAAAGGCCTTGCCCTTTCAACAGGTGTTGAAATCAGCCCAGGAGATGGGCTACGCGGAAGCCGACCCCTCCTTCGACGTGGATGGCATCGATACTGCCCATAAACTGGCCATCCTGTCGGCTATCGCCTTTGGTACACCTGTTGATTTTTCCAGTATCAGCATCGAGGGCATTCGCCATGTCACCGAGGTCGATATCGGCTGGGCGAAAAAAATGGGCTACCGGATCAAGCTTCTGGCCATTGCCAAACGTAATGGCCCTGGGCTGGAATTGCGCGTCCATCCGGCCATGGTGACCACCGACAGCATGGTCGCCACGGTGGATGGGGTGTTCAATGCGGTGTTCGTCAATGGCGACTTTTCCGGCACCACCATGTACTTCGGCCGGGGTGCCGGAGAGAAACCCACAGCCAGTGCGGTCGTCAGCGACCTTATGGAGATCGCCCGCAACGTCAAGGCCGGCGCCCGGCGACGGGTACCCTCCCTGTCAACCCGCACGGAACACCGGCACCCCTTGCCGATCGTCTCCATGAACGACCTGGTAGGGGAGTATTATCTGCGTCTGGCCGTTGTCGATCAGAGCGGGGTTCTGGCAGAGATCGCCGATGTCTTTCGCCGTCATGGCATCTCCATCAAGACCATCCATCAGGAGGGACGTTCCACCCAGGCGAGTGTGCCGGTGCCCCTGGTGCTGGTCACCCATGAAACCACGGAAAAACAGGTTCGTGCCGGATTGCAGGAGCTGGAAAGTCTGGGCTCGGTCAGGGAGAAACCCCACCTGATTCGCATCGAGAGCATTCTCGCTTGAGAGCCAAAGTCGTGTTGGCAACGTGACTGTCGTCATCCTTGTCGAGGGTCTTTCCGCCCAGGAAGATCCACCGCTGCATCAGCTGTCTCCCGCGCTGGCAGATCTGGCAGCCCGGGGTCGGAACGGGACGCTGGCCTGGCCACAGGAAGAGATCGACTCAACCTTGGAGGGACCCGGCCTGTTTGCCCTTTTTGGGGTGCCGCAGAGCCCCTCTGCCGGGCAGGATCTGCCAACGGGACATCTCCTGGCCCGTTATTCGGGTTTGGCTGATGATCCGCAGCTCGGTTGGGCCTGCCTGGGTTTTACCCATCTGCACCAGGTCGGCACGGAGCTGCGTTTCGTCTCGCCACAACGAACCGGGCAGAGTCGCGAGGAGGTGGCGGCCCTGGCACAACTCCTGGCGACGGAATATCCCCTCGATGGCTGGCAAGTGCATGCCAAAAGAGAAGATTTTTTGCTCCTCTCGACAACACATCCTGCCCGTGTCAAAACAACCCCGCTGGCCCATCTGGATGGACGCACCGCCCTGGAGGTCTGGCCAAAAGGTCCGGATGCCCCCTCCTTGATCAAACTTCTGACCAGTGGACAGATGCTCCTCTCCCGCCATCCCCTGAATCGCGACCGGCTGGCTCAGGGCAGACTGCCCTTGAATACACCTTGGATTTGGGGCGTGGGGCGCGACGACGACGTGATCAATCCCGCACTGCCAGTCAAAGGGGTGTGCTGGAGTGCCGAACCCATGCTGGCAGGCTTGGCGCACAACGATGGCTGGGAACCGACCCTCTTCGCTGACAATGACGACACCCTGCCGACAGGATTGCTTGCCGATATTCTGACCCGGATCGAGCAGAAACGCCGGGCGATGGTGCATGTGCGTCTGCCCGCCCTGCTGGCCCGACATGGTCTGGCCGCAAGACGGGCAGAGTATCTGCGCAGGCTCGACGACCAGTTGTGGACCCCCCTGGCAACCGCATTGCAGGCAGGATCGACCCAACTGGTGATCCTCGCGGGGCCGTTGTTGACCCGGAGTGGAGAGATCACCTCGGGATCCTCGCCCTGGGTGGTGATCTCCGGAGAGGGATCCTCCAGATGGTCACGGTTTTGGCAGACACACCCCTGGGGAAAGGGTGAAACACTCTCCATGGCCGATTTTCGTCGGGAGTGGATGATATGAACCCGACCGGAATGAAAATCTCTGGTTTGTCGCTCCTGGGGCGTCGCTGGGAACAACGCAGCCACGCCGGACTGCATCACGAACATGTGGCCCGAGAGTTGGGTCTGTCGGAACGTCTCGCCCCGCTTCTGGCATCACGCAACCTGGAAACGGTCGCGGTCACAAAGGATTTTCTGCGCCCAACCCTGAGCCAACTGGCCGATCCGGCAGGGATTCGGGACATGGAGCGGGCCGTCAGCCGCATCGCCCTGGCCCTGCGACAGGGTGAACCCATCGCCATCTTCGGCGATTATGACGTCGATGGTGCCACCTCCTCGGCCTTGCTGGTCCGCTATTTTCGGGGGCTGGGCATCACGGTCCGCGTCTACATACCGGATCGGCTTGAAGAGGGGTATGGTCCGAATGTTCCGGCCATGCAGAGACTCGCCACCGAGGGGACGCGCCTGATCATCACGGTGGATTGCGGCATCTCCTCCTTCGCAGCCATGGACGAAGCAGCCCGGCTGGGTATGGATGTCATCATCACCGATCACCATCAACTGGTCGATGAGCGCCTGCCAACCGCCACGGCGATCATCAATCCCAATCGGACCGATGACCCCTTTCCCCACAAAGAGCTGGCCGGAGTCGGTCTGGCCTTTTATCTGGCGATGGCCCTGAATCGGTTCTTACGCCAACAGGGATGGTTCCATGCAACACGCCCCGAACCGGACCTCAAGCCCCTGCTGGAGTTGGTCGCCGTCGGAACCGTAGCGGATGTGGCACGCCTGATCGGTATGAATCGGCTGTTGGTTGCCGTGGGTCTGCGCGATGGCAGACCTGTTCGCAATCCAGGGTTGCAGGCTTTGATCCGCCAGGCGGGTCTTGGCCGTTCGACAGAAAAGGGGCTATCGCCTGGACAGATTGGTTTCCAATTGGGACCGCGCATCAACGCTGGTGGCCGCCTGGGTCAGGGTATTCTTGGCTCGGAGCTGTTGAGCAGCGACGACCCCTCCCGCCTTGGCGAGATTGTCCAAATCCTCGAAAGCGCCAATCGCGAACGCCAGACCATCGAGCAGCGCATCCTGACCGAAGCCCTGAAGATGGTTGCCGAGCAGGATCTCATGAACCGGCGCCTGGGCTGGGTCTTGGCCAGTCCTGGTTGGCACCCCGGGGTGGTGGGAATCGTCGCCTCGCGCATTGCCGAACGCTTCTATCGGCCTACCATGGTCGTGGCGGTCGACGCCACCAAGGGTGAGGGCAAAGGCTCCGGACGCTCGGTGCGTGGCGTCGATCTGTTTGCTGCCGTTTCGGCGGTCAGCGAACTTTTGACCCATTTTGGTGGACATCGGGCCGCTGCCGGCCTGACCATCGCAGCGGATCGGCTCGATCTTTTCGTCGAGGCCTTTGATCAGGCCGTGCGCACCCAGAATGATCCGGGCTTGTTTCAGCCCGCACTCATGTTTGATGCCACGCTGCATCCGGCCATCGTGCAGCAGGAGCTGGTCCGGCAGATTCAGAGGTTCCAGCCCTTCGGCATGGGGAACCCCGAGCCGGTTTTCGTCCTGTCCCGGGTCCGGATCGAAACCCCCTCCGTCCTGAAAGAGCGCCATGTCAAATGCTGGCTGAGCGATGGCCAGGGCGGTCGCATCGAGGCCATGGGGTTTGGCCTGCTGCCCGGTCCGCTGGGCGACTGTCTGCTGGCCGAACAGGCCCCCCTCGACGTGGCCGGAACGGTCTCGATCAGCCACTACCGGGGGCGTGAACAGGTCCAGTTTTTGATCAAGGATGCGCGATTGTACGCATCAAATACCTGACAGCTCTCTTAGCGTCCTTACCCAACCAGATCCCACCAATCCCGAGCCGCATGAAGAACACGCACAACTGACACGCCATCACAGCGCGGCATATAGAAAATCAGGATATTGCTAAAACCCTTGACAGGCCATTTTCGCATACCCACAAATTTTGGATTCGGCAGTGCCAACAAGGAACCAATCTTGGAATTTGAAGCCAGTTCGTCGAGACTTGCTCTCAGGTTTGTCAGAAAATGCTCGGCAACATCAAGACCGGCGTTATCGGCCAGGTAGACAAAGTGTTCGACAATGTCACGCTTTGCACGTGCACGTTGATAGGTTTTTGCCATCAACGCCTTGCCCTTCTGGATTCCAGAAGGGCAAGTGCCTCTTTGCGCAGGGCATTCCACTCCGCCACGTCATATTCGCTCTCATGGCTGTTGATCCCCTCCAACAACTGGGCCTCAAGCTCATTTTCGGCTTTGCGCTTTTCGTCAGCACGAATCAACTCCCGTACATACTCGCTGATACTGCTGTAATGCCCCTGAGCAACTTGCCCATCCACGAACCGCTTCAAAGATTCAGGCAGGGAGATGTTCATGCTTTGCATTGATGCCCCTCCTCATTGGCTGATTATGGCGAACATGTTGCTGCAAATGGCATGAAATGACAAGAACTGCCATTATACGGAGTTTCCTTGGCAAGGTTGATCGCGCAGCAGGCCAATGAAGGCAACTCAGCCCCCGCATGCTGGCCCGCATGGCCCATCAAACAGGCTGGCAACCCTCCAACTCGGAAGTGGATTGACAAGGATTGTTCTTGACACCTTTTTTCCATCTCTGGCAACCTTCCCGGTCTCTTCACAGTCTCTTCCATGGCCTGAGCCTCAAGGTGACCTATGACTGGTTTGAACGGATCGTCCTCTCTTTCCCTCCTTTCCCGATGGATGCTGGCTTGTGCGCTGCTCGTTTTCTCCCCGTCGGCCGGAGCGTTGGAACAACCCCCTCTCTCCGCGGGACAGACGGTCTATGTGCCGGTCTACTCTTCGGTGTCGCACGGCAACGTGGATCGAAAAGGTGAGCCGGAAAAGGTCCTGCTCTCCTCCATGCTGAGCGTGCGCAACGTCGATCTGAACCACTCCCTGACCATCACCTCGGTGCGGTATTACGACACGGTCGGTCGTCTGCTCCGCGAATACATCAAGACGCCGTTGCCCCTGCCACGCCTCGCCTCGATGGACTTTTTTGTGGAAAACCTGGACGACCAGGGTGGGACGGGTGCCAATTTCATCGTGGAGTGGCGGGCCGCCCAGCCGATCAACCAACCCATCCTGGAGACGGTGCATGTCTATCACTGGGGAACGAAGGGACAATCCTTCATCAGCCGGGGACAGGTCGTTCACGCCGGCAAGTCGGCTGCCAACCCCTGATCGGCGCCCACTGGCCGCTCTTCGCCACAGAGCAACCCCCGCACCCGCTCCCGCAACCAGAGAGGATCGGCGGGAAAGTCAATCTCCATCGCCAAAAAATACAGCGGCAGTGGAGTCGTCCAGGCCGGATCGATCTTGACGGCATCCTTTTCGGTACACACCAGGGCTTGGGCACCCTCCCGGACAGCGCTGCGAACCAGATGCGCCAGCTCCCCGGCCCGAAAAAGATGATGATCTGAGAATGATTTCAGGGGCAGGGTCGTCATGCCCAGGCGGTCGAGGGTCAGGCGGAAGGTGTCGGGTCTGGCGAGACCACAAAAAGGTTGCAGCAGCAGGGGACGCAACTCTTCCAGGGGAAACGCTCTCTCCGTGCCGGCAAGAGTCCATCGTCCGGGTTTGTGGTGAGCCAGGGCGCTGGGTTTGTCAGGAAAGAGGGTCGCCAGCTCTTGTTGCAACCGCTCCGGTGCCTGCGCACAATCCGCACGGGTAAGGATCAATCCATCACAACGCCGCAAGGCCTCGGGAAACTCCCGCAGAATGCCCGCCGGCAGGGGGTGTCCGTTGCCCCAGGGGCGCGCAGCATCCAAAAGAACCAGATCGAGATCCCGCACCACCTGGAGATGCTGGAAACCATCGTCCATGAGGATGACATCACAGGGGTAGTTCCGGAGGGCGAATTGCATGAGAAGACGCCGCTCCGGACCCGTGAGAACAACCGTTCCGGGCAGGCGTCGCGCCAGGAGAGAGGCCTCATCGGCGGCCAGGGGCGGCAAGGTGCGCACTCCATCAGGATCGGCGACCACGGTGACAGGCGCGCGGGAACGCTGACCATACCCCCGGCTGACAATGACCGGGCAATACCCCATGGCGAGAATCTCTCTGGCAAGCCACAGAACCATGGGGGTCTTGCCGGTACCACCGCTGGTGAGGTTGCCGACACTGATCACCGGCACCGGCGCCCGAAAAGCGTCGAGCCATCGACGGGCGTAAGCGTGCGCACGCAAGGCTTGCACGGACCCATACGACCAGCCCCAAGGTCGCAAAAGATGCAGCAGCAGCCACTCCCGCCGCGTCATGGATCGACGACTGCCATCCAGGAGAGAGACCAGGTCATCAAACCAGGCCATGGTTTTGCCGGGAAAGAGTGGCGACGATGGCTTGCAGGGTACGATCCAGGGCACCCGTCTGGGTCATGACATAATTTTTGGCACGCTGGCCGGTTTCCTGACGCTTACGTGGATTTTGCAACAGCTCCAGGGAAATTTGTTCGAGTGAGGTCGCATCCGTGACCTGAAAAGCAGCCTGTGCCTCCAGAATCTGCCGGGCAGCATCCCGAAAATTGAACACATGCGGGCCAAAAATGGGCGGAATACCCCAGGCAGCCGGTTCCAAAAAATTTTGTCCCCCATGAGGAATGAGACTGCCACCGACAAAAACAATCCGGGCCAGGCCATACAGACGCGTCAGCCAGCCTATTTCGTCCACCAGGAGCAACGGTTCGCTCCAATTGCCCTGCATGTGACTGAACAGGCGACAAGGGATGCCGCATCGCGCAGCCAGTGCCCTGACCTCGGCACTTCTGTCGGGGTGGCGGGGAACGAGAATCAGGCGCACATCGTCGATTTTCTGCCTCAATCTGACAAAAACATCCAAAATGATGCCCTCTTCGCCCGGATGGGTACTGGCCGCCAGCCAGACAGGCACCGCCTGTGTCTGCCCGATGCGTTGCGTCAAGGCAGCCATGGCCGCCGGTTCCGGCAAACGCAAGGCCTGATCATATTTAAGATTCCCGGTGACGAGAATGCGTTGTGCCAACAGCGGATCCGGCCTGGATCGATCCTGACGGACCAGCTCCTCGGGAGATCGCCATGTCCGGGGGTGAATCTGTTGCAAACGATCGGCATCGCCAGACGATTGCATGCAAAAAAGGTGGACCGGCCGCAAAAAACGCCCCATGGCCCAACGTACACGCCGGTAACGCGCAAAAGATTGGGGAGAGAGACGACCATTGACCACGATGAGGGGAATGGAGGCCCGTTCCAAGGTGTGAAACAGGTTCGGCCACAATTCTGTTTCCATGACGATGACAAAGCGCGGACGCATGTGACGAACAACACGCCGGACGATCCAGGGGAGATCCAGGGGAAGATAGATGAGATGATCAACGTGGGTAAAACGTTCGCGCACCACCTGCTGGCCGGTTTTTGTCACGGTGGAGACAATGAGGCGCAAATGGGGAAAAGTACGGCGCAACCCCTCGACCAGGCCCTGTGCGGCAAGCGCCTCACCCACAGAGACGGCATGCACCCAGAAACAGGGGTGGTCGGCCAGATCCTGGCGCATGGCCTCCGGAAGGTGTCCAAAACGTTGGCGCAGGGTTCCCCGGTATTTGGTCAGGGTTCGTGTCCGCACGGTCCAGAGAGGCAGACAACCAAGACCAGCCAGGGAGATGAGGCCGGTGTAGAGGCCATACAGCAACTTGTCCGGAATCTGCACACTGCCCCCCGCCTGATAGTGTCAACTCAATAAACAGCGTTGTATCAAGCCTTTTGCCGACAGTACCAGAGGATGCTCTCTTCCAGACCCTGGTCAAAATCGATCCGGGGATACCAGCCCAGATCGCTGCCAATCTGACTGGCATCGAGCGCGTAGCGCCAATCATGACCCGGACGGTCGGTGATGAAGGTGATCAGACGGGCATGGGGTGCGCCCGTCGGTGCGACGCGGTCCATGATCGAGCAAACCTTTTTCACCAGGTCCAGGTTGTTCCACTCATTGTTGGCACCGATATTGTAGACGCTCCCCGGGAGTGCCCTCCTCAGTATGGTGTCGATGGCCCGACAATGGTCATCGACATGCAGCCAGTCCCGAACGTTGCCGCCGACACCATAGACCGGGATCGCCTCTCCCCGCAGACAGGCCCGGATCACGGTCGGCAGCAGCTTCTCGGGGTGTTGACGCGGGCCGTAGTTGTTGGAACAATTGCTCTGCGTGGTGGGCAGGCCATAGGTGTGAAAATAGGCCCGGACGAGATGGTCGGCCCCGGCTTTGCATGCCGAGTAGGGAGAGTTGGGACGGTAGGGCGTTGTTTCGCGAAAGGGAGCCTCGCCGGTCTTCAAGGAGCCGTAAACCTCGTCGGTCGACACATGATGGAAACGGACCTGGTCTTGAGCGACCATGCCTCTTTCGGCCCAACAAAGGCGGGAGGTTTCCAGGAGGGTCCAGGTTCCCACCAGATTGGTGTGGACGAAGGCGCCCGGCCCCGAGATCGAGCGGTCGACGTGGCTCTCGGCGGCGAAATGGACCACGGTGTCCACGGCGTAGTCGCGCAAGAGCTGCTCCACGAGGGGACGATCGGCTATATCCCCCTCGACAAAGACGTGCCGGTCGGGACGAGGAAGACCGGCCAGATTGTCCAACGACCCTGCGTAGGTCAGCAAGTCAAGATTGATGATGCGAACGGACGCATCCCGCGCCTGGATGTAGTGAATGAAACCGGCACCGATGAACCCGGCCCCGCCGGTTACGAGCATGACCGACGGCTGAAAGGAAAAGGGAGAGAGGTTCATGGTCGCAAGGGGAGACCTGGCCTGTTGCACACATGAGAGACGGAACAGAGAACGCAACCAGAGAAAATCGAGACGCCACCGGAAGCCGAACGATGACCTGATCATCATGGAACAAATGTTGCTAGAACGAACTACCGAAGAGGGAGCACCCAGGACGCAGAAGAGCAACCCTTCTGGCCAAGGAGCCCCCGTCAAAGCGTCACAGTCTTCACAGGTGAAAGGAGCCTCCCTTCTCCTTCCCGGTCACGCGGATCACTGCGTGATCGCCGCAGCCAGGATCGGGAGTGACACAGGCGCGGAAAGATCCAACAGCCGGGGGACTTTAACACCGCCGAGATGGAAGAGGAAGTGAGGTTTTTTTGGTAAATAATTTTTATTCGTTGGAAAATTGGGGTAGAATGGGGAGATTGGTTGGTATGAATCCAGGACGACTTCGTGACTCACGGGCGCTGGCTGTGCGGCTGTCTTCGAGTCCAGACTTTCTAAATCTTGTTGATTCTTTGAGAAAATTCGTCCTTTCCGGCCTGGAATATGGGACCAGAGTGGGAGAAATCCGGTTATGAAAAACTTGCGGGTCATTAGTGGCATGTTTGCGTGTTCCATGCTCGTTGTCGGATGCCAGAACATGCCCGTGCCGGACACCAAACAGGATGCCACCTCGCCTTTGCAAGCAAGCCATGAGGCGCTGGCAACCAAGGATCAGGGGCTCCGGTCAGGTCAGATGGAGCTGTTTCGCGACTTGCGGCACCTCTATTCCGGAGCGCCAGCCCGGGGAACACACGAGACCCTGCTGAAAGAATCGGAGTCTCTGGCCAATCGTCAACAGGAGGTGCGGCGCGACCTGCAAAAAAAGGTCTCCATGGCGCCTGAACCTCAACCCGTGTTGCCTGAGTATAATCCTCTCGACGACATCATGGTCTCCCTGGAGATGGACAAGGAGGATATTCGTCATATTTTCCAGGCCCTGGCCAAGATGACCAACATGAACCTGCTGATCAATCCCGAAGTGGTCAAGGATCCGCCGGTCATCAGCGTGAGTTTCCACAACGTCGAGGCGTCGACTGTTTTCAAGGAGGTTCTCGACCTGGCAGATCTCTACGGCCGCATCGAGGATAATGTCCTGCGGATAGACCCCCAACAGGAAGCCACCTTCAACGTGGATTTTCTCGAAACCAATGCCAAGTCGACCTTCAGCGCCGGCGGTGATGTCATGGGAAGCGCCGGCGGCGGGTCGACGACGGGTAAAGGGATCACCGGAAGCTTTGCCATGACCGGCAATTCCGGAGAGACCAACCCCTATGTGCAGCTCGAAAACATCCTGAAATCAACGATCGGAGAGGATGGCACCTTCAACCTGAACCGGATGTCGGGTCTCCTTCACGTCAAGGCCAAACCCTCGGCCGTGCGGCGGTCAGCCAAGCTGCTGGAGGACTTCAAAGAGATCGTCGGTCGGCAGATTCTGATCGAGGCACGCATCATGGAGGTGCGCCTGAACGACCAAAGCCAGACAGGTGTCGATTGGGCCGCCTTGCGCAATGGCATTCTCATCAATCAGGGATTCAACCAGACCATTTCTCCCTCCTTGACGGGACAGTCTCCCAACCAACAGGTCTCGTTGTCCCCCATGAGTGGTCTCACGACCAGCGCATCGGCTGCGGTTGCCGGGGCCTCGGGCATGGCCCTGACCATTGGCAGAAACGTGGGCAAGACCTCCCTGATAGCAGCCCTCAGCATGCTCAAACAGTACGGGGATGTCCAGACCATCTCCAACCCGTCCATCCGCGCCCGGCATGGACAACCCTCCATGATCAGCGTGGGCCAGTCCCAGGCGTTCGTCAAACAGACCAAGACAACACCGGCAGTCGTGACGAACGGTCAGGTGACCACACCTGCGACCGTCGATATACAGCCGGACTCCGTCTTTCAGGGGCTGGTCGTGGGTATCGTCCCCTTCATCAATGCCCAGGGAAAGATCACCTTGTCCATCCATCCGGTCAAGAGCGACGTGGATCTGAGCAATGAGGTTGCGGCAGCGGATACGCGGATCACCCTGCCCAAGGTGGATTTGAAGGAGATGAGCACCACCCTGCAAATCGATAACGACGACACCGTGATTCTGGGAGGGTTGATCAACAAGTCGCGCTCCTCCGTCCGGACGGGTGTGCCCCTCCTCTCGGAGATCCCCCTGCTTGGCAGGTTGTTCACCTCCAACGGAGAGAGCGATGTCGTCAGTGAATTGGTCATCATGCTGCGGGTGAACGTCCTATGAGTGTCATGTACCGGGCTTTGCGCAAGTTGAAAAAGGCGGACGCAACAGCGGGTGGTCTGGGCAGAGGAGTGCCGGTTGGCCAGGCCCTGGACGAACGTGAAGGTGAATTGCCGGTCGCTGTCAAAGTCACCCTGGGTGCCATTCCCGTGATCGTCCTCGGTCTGGGTGCCGGGTACTGGTATACGCAACAGGGAAAGGTGGATATCGCAGAGGGTGGTGGAGAAGGGCAAAAGAGTTCCCTGATGGCGGCCAGGAGCGTGACCAGGGAGGCGCCTTCCGCACCCATTCCCCTTTCGCCAGTCGCAACGGCCATAGCGGACTCTCTGCCATCGGCGCCCGCGACTGCGGTCTCTTCCTCGCCGTCCGCTTCCGTGCCTCCCTCTTCGGGTGTCGCCGACACCATGAGAACGGTCAGGAGTGAATCCGCTGCGGTCGCGGCAAGCGCCGTGCCGGGTTCGCCCCCGGGCAAAATACAAGCCAAAGGTGGCGTGTCGGAGGCCGACGCGGCCCGCCTGGAACAAATCCTGGGCGGAATCAGCGGGGAACAACCTGACACCAGAACGCTGCCTGCCGCGAAAACGGCCCCACAGCCAGCGGAAGCCAAAGAGAAAGCTCTCTCCCTGGCCGAAGCCACTCCCGCCACAACCGAGAAACGGGCATCCGAACGTCGCGGCGAATCTGCCGAGAAAAAGATCGTCAGCCAAGAGGGAAAAAATCAGAAGGGTGCCTCCAAGGAT
Source organism: Magnetococcales bacterium (assembly GCA_015229045.1). Next base: position 30,597 of record JADGCJ010000006.1, on the reverse strand, counting down.
GCACCCGGAGCCGATGGGAACCAGGAGAGCGCTGTCGCCGGAGAGATCAAAAAGAAAACTGTGGCAACGGCCCATGCGGTTTTCAAGATGAAGAGAGCCCTGGCCGCCGGGGATACCGCAGATGTGGACGCCGGCTTGAACAGTCTGGCCGGCATGAAGGGAGAAAACAATCCCTTCGTCATGAAAATGCAGGCCTATGTCTACATGCGGGAGGGCAAGTACGCCCAGGCCGGCAGCCTTCTTGAGGAGGTTTTGAAGGTCAGGAAAAACGACCTGGATGCCGCCAAGAACATGGTCATCGTGGAGATGAAAACCAACCAGAACGTCCAGGCGCAAGAGCGCCTGAAGGAGCTGCTGCGTCGCTACCCCAACGATCGGCAGCTGCGGGATCTGCGTCAGTACCTGAACTGAGACGGTTGTCGATTGGCGAAGAGTGTTTTCGGTTTAAGGGGGTGTTTTCTGCCGTCTGGACGAAAGCCTTGGCCGGTGCAGTCTCCGGTGCGGGTTGATGAGGTCATTCCAATTCCAGATCAAGATGAATGCGAGGCGGCAACGCGTGAGCGACGAGGCAGTACGTGTCGGGTACGGCGAGGAGTGAGTGAGGCAGTCAGCGAAGCAGACGCTTGATCTGGAATTGGAATAAGATGGGCCGACGGGAGTCAATACGAGGAGGATGAGACAAGAGATGGTTGCGCAGAAGGAGGCCTTTCTTGATTTTCTCGGGCTGAAGCGCAATCCGTTTCCGGTCTCTCCGGATAATGAATACTTTTTTCTGCCGTCCCGCATCGACGCCCTGATCTCCGAGATACTGCACAGCATCTTCACGCGCAAGGGTTTCCTGGTCATTACCGGCGAAGTCGGTCTGGGCAAGACAACCATCAGCCAGAGAATTCTGCGCCTTCTGGATGGAGAAGGGGTTGAATCGGCTCTGGTGTTCAATACATTTTTGCAAGGGTCGGATCTTCTCAACGAAATCGTCAAGGATTTTGGCATCGCCACCGGCGATAACACCCTGCAAGGTCGGATTGAAGCATTGAACCGTTTCTTGATGGATCGGTATGCCATTGGGAAAAATTGCGCCATCATTATCGATGATGCCCAGAATCTCTCGACGGAGAGTCTGGAACTGATCCGGATGATCTCCAACCTGGAGACCAACGCCGAGAAACTCGTTCAAATCCTCCTCGTTGGCCAGCCTGAACTGATCGATAAACTGAACACACATGAGATGCGGCAATTGAAAAGCCGCGTCGTCGTTCATGCAGAAGTGCGTCCTCTGGATCGTGAAGAGCTGAAGCAGTACGTCTATTTCAAGTTGAGCACAGCCGGTTCACAGGGCGGGGTACAGATATCCGACCGGATCTTCAAGGTGATGCATGCGCTGACAGGTGGCAACCCGAGACGCATCAACAATTTGATGGATCGCTGTCTGTACGGCCTCTTTGCCTACAACACACATCGAATCAGCAGACGCCTGTTGATGGAAGTGGCTGCCGAAGTCGGTTTTGGCATGCCCAAAAAACCTTGGAAACGATGGTTGACGATGGGGGCAGGTGCCGCTGCCCTCACCGCCGCTCTGGTGTGGATTGTCCTGCATCCGGGCTTTTTGTCGCAGGGGTTGGCTGTCAAGAGCGATACGGTATCCACAGAGCTTGCCAAAGCCAGACTGTTGCAACAAAACGCTGAAAAAGAGGCCGCCAAGGCGCGGGCAGCCCAGGAAAAAGCCCATGCCGAGGAGTTGAAGGCCAAAGCGGCCCAGGAGGCATCCCGGGCTGAAATCGCCCAGGCGCGCCTGTCCCAGGAACGCGCCCAACTGGAGGTCTCCCAGGCGCAGATACGCGAAGCACAGGCCCTGACCCGGGTGGCCCAAAGCAAGGACGGAAAAGAGGGGCAGCTCTTTCAGGACGCCCTGGCCCAGGCGCGAAAAATACGCGAAGAGGCCGAAGCAAAGGTTTCGCAGTCTGAAAAAGCCATGAATCTTGCGCAGGAAGAGGCCAAACGCCAGGAAGAGTTGTTGCGCCAATCCGCAGCGGCGCGACAAAAGGGAGAACAAGAGGGGATACGCGCCCAGGAGGAGCTGATCAAGATCAAGGCGGCCATCCAGGAACAGACCAAGGCATTGACGTTGGCCTTCGCTGAACAGGAGAAAGCCCAGGCAGAGACAGCCGAAGCCCGCAAACAGGAGGCCCAGGCGCGTGCCGAAGCCGAAGCCCGCGTCAAAGAGACAGCCGAACTGACCAGACAGAGCCGCGAACAAGAGGACAAACTGAACAAGGCCAAGGAGTTGCGCGAGAAAGCCGAAGCGGAGGTCAGCAAGGCTCGCGCCGAAGCGGCACAAGCCATGGCCCAGGTCGAGGATGTCAAGAAAAATGCCCAGACCGTTGTCGCCAAAATGAAACAAGAACTTGCCGAGCGCGAGACCGAGTGGCAGAAAGAGCGCCGGAAATCTCTGGAAGAGATTCGCAGCGCTCGCGCCGAAGCCGAAACAAAAATCGCCGATTCCGGCAAACGTGCCGGAGCCATGCTGGCCGAGTTCCGACAATCCTATGCCGTCAACACCGCAACCCCCAAAGGGATCAACCAGGAACTCTACGAAAAACGTCTGACCGAATTGGACAAGGCACGGCAAAAAGCCGAAAGTGCTGCCAGCGGATTGCGGTCCGAGGTCGAAAAGGCCCTGGCAAAAGCCGAGGCTGCACAACAGCGCGCCGAAGAGTTGCAAAAAGAGTATCAAAAAAAACAGGTGGGGCTGACCGACGACCAGGTGCAAAGCCAGCTTCTGGAACTGCAAAAGGCAAGACAGAGTGCCGAAGCTGAAGCGCATGGCGCCAAAGTTCAAATAACGGCCATGCAGGAACAGGCGCGCCATGCCCAGCAGATGGTGGGCGATGTGCAAAGTCGCCTGCAAGCGCACAAAGACAACTCCGACATCGTGGCCAGGATCCCCCCTGAACTGCTCAGTTTCATGGTTCACTATAATCTGGAACAATTTGCGGCGGCGTTTTCCCGTGGCTTGAAAGATGGCTCGCTGGAAGCCGTCGAGCAAAAGATCGCTCGCGAGTCCGGCTACAGATTGGTTCAACTGGAACAATTACCCGCAGGAATGGACCCGAAAGAGTATGCCATCTTCCCGTACACTCCGGATGGCGGGACCAAAAAGTATATGCTGTTCTGGAAACCACCTTTCTGGATGGATGTGATCTATTTCAGCCAGAGCGGCGATGATGTCCGGAAATTGCAGGAGGCTTTGGCAAACAAGGGCGTTTATACAGCGCCTGTGGATGGGATCGTGGGCCGATATACTCTCGCCTCTCTGGCACACTTCCAGAAAAATGCAGGTATTCCGTTGACCGGGCGTCCCGATTCAGCCACCCTGTTTCTCCTGATGCGGCAGTCGAAAGTGGCTGCGTCAAAACCAGCCGAAGAAAAAGCGACACCCAGTCCAAAACCAGTACGGAACCCCCTTCCGGCGGCATCCCCTCCTCCCGCCGGAGGTGCCGTCCAGGACGACGGGGTGCAATGGGTGGTTCAGGTCGCCAGTTTTGACGAAAGCGCCGACTTCAATGATGTTGTCAAGATGTTGCAGAATAAAGGGTTTCGTGTTTTCACATCGCTGATTCGCTCCAGGGAGACCGGCAAAAAATGGGTAACCGTCCGGGTTGGTCCTGTACCCACCCGGGATCAGGCCGAAATCCTGTCCAAAGACCTGGCCCGCTACATCAGGCAGGAGAGACTCATCCTGGAGTATCGTCCAGAAGCATCTGGCATGAATGGACAGGGGTGATCTTTGAACTTTCCGGGTTCTGAAAGTTGACAGAAAAGGATGGCAATCATGGCTGAAGGCGTACAAAAAAAACCAATGGGGGAGTTGCTCAAGGAAAAGCAACTCATCACTCAGGACCACATTGAACTGGCTCTTCAGGACCAGAAGATCACCAAGGAGAAGGTTGGTGAAATTCTCGAGAGACTTGGTTTCGTGTCCCAGTACGATGTGGCAACCACCATCGCCGAGCAGGAAAAACGCGAATATGTGGATGTGGACCGGGTGATCCCCAACGAGGACACGCTGCGCCTGTTCAACCAGAACCTCTGCGAACTGCACCACTTTTTGCCCCTCAGCCACGCCGGTTCCGATATGCAGGTCATCTCTGCCAACGATGACGTGGGGCAGTTGGAAAAGCTGATCACCCGGCATACGGGTCTGCGTCCGAAGTTTCGTCAGGGTGAGAAAAACAAGATACGCAATGCTGTCCAGTATTATTATTATTTTCTGGAAAATCCTGTCGAGAAGCTGCTGCAGAGGGAACTCCAGTTGTTGACGGCAGACGTCGACGACGTCCGGACATTGGATCCCTTCATCAGCAATCTGTTCCAGTTTGCTGTCAAAATGCGGGCATCGGACATTCACATTCGCCCCATGGACCGGACCATCAATATCGCCTTCCGGGTCGACGGTGTGATGCGTTCCATGTTTGCCATGCCCATCAACATGAAGCGCCTGATCTCGACGATCAAGATGCGGGCGGACATGGATATCGCCGAGCAGCGCCTGCCCCAGGACGGCAGCTTTTCCGAAATGATCCTGAACAGTCGCTACGATTTCCGTGTCTCGACAACAGTCTGCCCCTTCGGCGAAAACGTCGTGATGCGTCTGCTTCCCATGCGCAGCGACTTCATGAGCATGACCCAGCTGGGCTTTGAACCAGACGACATCGCCCTGTTGCGGCAAATATTCAATGAACCATTCGGCATCGTCCTGCTGACAGGCCCCACCGGATCCGGAAAAACCACGACCCTCTATGCAGCGGTCCGGGCTTTGAACCTCACCGAGAAAAACGTCCTGACCGTCGAAAACCCGATCGAATACCGCATTCCCCTGGTGCGGCAAACCCAGATCAACGTCAAGGCCGGTTATACCTTTGCCTCGGCCATCCGCCATTTTCTCCGACATGACCCGGATGTCATCCTGGTCGGCGAAGTCCGTGACAAAGAGACCGCCGAGACCGCCATTTCCGCCTCGGAAACCGGACACCTGGTGCTTTCGACTCTGCACACCAACACCGCTTTTGGCGCCCTGCCCCGTCTGCGCTCCCTGGGCATTCCCTCGTTCATGGTGGCCGACTCCCTGGTCGGGGTGGTCAGCCAGCGTCTGGTCCGGCGTATCTGCAACAGTTGCCGCGAAGAGTATCAACCCACCGAGGAAGAGCTGGCCTACGTCGGCGATCCCACCATCAAGGTGCTCTATCGAGGGAAGGGATGCCCGACCTGCTTTGGCTCCGGTTTCCTCGGACGTACGCTGGTTTATGAAATACTCAAGATCGACAAGGCCCTCTCCACCCAGATCGCCCGGGATGATCACCTGGATGATATGCTTAAAACGGCCAAGGAAGGCGGCTTCCTGGAGATCATGGATAACGCTCGTGCCAAATTGAAACGGGGCGAAATATCCGTCAATGAGGTTATTCGGGTTCTGGGTTACTAAGGGAATCGCTCCATGGCTTATTTTCGTTACAAACTGATCGATAAAGATGGACGGATGCAGGGCGGATTTGTCGAACTGCCTTTCCAGAACCCCATCTCGGCCATGACCTATCTGGAGAAAAAGGGCAGCACTGTCCTCTTTGCCGAGATCGTCCCCCCCCTGCTCTCCGGGCTGATCAACCTGCTGGTGGGTTTCTTTGCCAAGCCCATCACCAAAGCGGAGCTGGCTGAATCCCTGAGCAACGTCGCGGTCATGTTGGCTGCCGGTATCCCCTTGATAACGGCCATCAAGGATGCCATGGCTGAACATGACAACACCACACTGGCACGCCTCGGCGGGGAGATTGTCATGCGCATCGAGGGTGGTGTCAGCATGGCCGAGGCGGTCAAGGCATACCCGCAACACTTTCCTGGATCGATGGTTTTTCTGGTCAGGCTTGGTGAAGAGAGCGGCAACCTGGATCGGACTCTCAAAGACGCCGGAGAGCATGTCAAGCGTGTCGACCGTATCGTCAAGGACACCAAGTCGGCCTTGATCTACCCTGCGTTCATGTTTACGGCCATTTTTTCGGCCATCGCTTTCTGGCTGGTTATCGTTGCTCCCGTCTTGAGCGATCTCTTCAAATCGGCCGAACTGAAACTCCCATGGTTCACCATAGCGGTCATGAACCTTTCGGACTTTTTGAAGCAGTATCTCTTGTACATCCTGGGGACACTCTTCGTCACCTACAGGTTGCTGAAACTTTTAAATAGCATGCATCAGCCCAGCAGGAGGTTTTTTCATGGTCTCTGGCTGAAGGTGCCGGTTCTGAAGATGATCATTCAGTCCTTCAATCTTGCCTTCATAACCGAGTATCTCAGCCTCATGCTGCAGTCTGGCGTCGACATATTCAAGAGTCTGGACACCATGAGCCAAAATCTCAAAAACGAGGTTTACAAGGAAAAACTGGCTCAGGTGCGTTCGCAGCTCATGCAGGGAACAGGGTTGCGTGACTCCTTCCATGCGGCCAACATTTTTCCCAGTTTTGTCGTGCGTATGATCGGCGTTGGTGAACAGAGCGGTACTCTTTCCGATCAGCTTAAGTATGTTGCCGAGGATTACAGGGTCAAGCTGGAGCTGATCGTGGCCAATATTGGCAAAATCATTGAGCCAGTTGCGCTGGCCATTGGTGGTGGCCTGTTCATGCTGATCATTGTTGCCTTGTTTGCACCTGTTTATCAGTTGATCTCAAAAATGGGCGGTGGATGATGGATGCGGCTCTCGCCCCGCGAGTGGCCTCTGCTCCAGGCCTTTCTTGAGGAGGTACCTGGGCAGTTGCGTTTCTCATGAAAACCGGACTTCCTGTCGCATCCTTTTTTGCCACTTTTGCCGTTTCGGTCCCCCTGCGAGCACAGAGCGCCGACCCGGTTGACGAGGTCAGGAGAGACGATGCCAGGACTCGCCGCGATCAGTGAAAAATCGACAACGAGAGACGCAGGGCCGGCCGAACCCTGCGACCCAACCTCCCGGAAACAACAACGGAGCCCGCCGTCGACAATCTGACACTGTCAACAACATGAAATCCTGCGGTCGGTTTATTGCAGCGTCTGGGGGGCACTCCAGTGCAGAGCGAACTCCTCCTGAAAACTGCCATTTCCTGGCCAGTTCATGCGTGACAACGACGGTGACATGACCATGGCGCCGATGGACTCGGTGCAAATGTTCCGAATGACCTGATGGATGGATGTCTCTCGGAAAATGCGTTGCACGGGCTTGAACATCATCCGCGAATGGTGTGCCAGTCTATGCGCAAAATGCAGGTCCATGGTGGTGGCATCCGTGCAGGACAAATCCTGGTTGGATGCGAGCCACGCTGATTTCAAACCGGGACACCTGTTGCTCCGACCCGAATGAATGATGAATGCCATGAGAACCGTCTCCTGAGAAATGTAGGGATTGATGCGCCTCCCCATGCGAGGGGATGAGCGGAATGCACCTGACCTTCATGAACGGGGGAAGCCTCCCTCCACCCTCTGATCACGAAAACCACTGCGCAACGCTTGCAGTAGATTCATTCAATATTTGTGCCACAATTGGCAACTGCCCAAATAGCAGGGCCATCGCATTTGAAACTGACACGCCCGAGGCCATGATCGCCTTTGGGCATCGGGGTCCAAGGGTCTGGCAACCGGACAGGTCCAGGACAGAGTCCTGGTGGGTGTCGGCAGATTGTTCCCCGACAGACTGGAAATAATTTCCCGAACAACCGCTCGCCACCACAAAGAGGGTGCTTCATTTCGGCGGGTGGTGAAAAGAAGGATTCTTTATGTTACCATCCGCTGGATTTTGGTCAGTCATCGTGGAGAGATCCCGGGCTTGGACAAAATGACCTTCTCACGGCAAAAAGGGAGTCGAGCGGATGATCCTGAATCGTGTTTGGAAAATATTCCTGGCCAATGGTCTCTTTGTCGCTGCCTGCCTGCTGGGTGCAACGGACGCCCGTGCCGACAAGGAACGCCCTCCCCTTCAACACATTTCAGCAGCGGTTTGTGGAGAGTGCCATCAGGAGATCTTCAACGAATGGCAGGGCTCCATCCACGCGCAAAGCTCGGCTCTCCAGGATCCCCTGCATGGGGCCATGTATCGGGCCATGATTGGCGATCCGACTCAAGAGGGGGTGAAAAACCCAAAAACGGGGGGTTATCCCGAATGCCTGCACTGTCACACCCCCAACGCCGCCCTGGATGGCAAAACCAAGCTGGATGCCATGCCAGCCTACCAGGAAGGGGTGAATTGCGTCAGCTGCCACACCATGGAAACATTCCACGGCACCAAGGGAGAGGATGGCAAGCTGCGTGTGGGATCTGCCAGCTACACCTTCAGCCAAAAGGGTTTGCAAGGCCCCTACGGCGCTTACAGCGGGCGTACGCCGACCCTGGCCCCGGGAGCGGGAGAGGGTGGCAAACCAACCATCAACCCCTATCCACATGTCCAGAATGGGGGATTGTTCCAAAGTTCCGGTCTCTGCCTCGGCTGTCATGAACAACACAACAACCCGCAAGGCGTTCCCCTTTGCGCCACAGGACCAGAATTGTCAGCCGCCGGCCAAACGGTCACCTGTCAATCCTGCCATATGCCGACGGTCAAGGGACATGCCAACCACACCATGGCCGGTGGACACGATCCGGCCATGCTGAAACGCGGCGTCACCCTGGATCTGGTCGCCACGCAACAGGGGGAACAGGTGGCAGCGACAGTCACCCTGCGCAACAATCTGGTCCACAATTTTCCCACCGGCGCACCCTTCCGCTGGGTCGCCCTTCAGGTGACCGCCCTGGACGCCCAGGGCCAAACCCTCTGGAAAAATGAACAGACCGGCCCCGGCAAGGATGATCCTCAAGCCATGCTGATGATGAAACTGGTCGACGCCCAAGGCCAGCCCGTACCTCCGGCGATGGCCACGACCATCGTTGGCGACAGCCGATTGAAACCCCAGGAGACACGGACAATGGCCTACACCATCCCCGCCAAAGGGGTTCGTACCGTGCGCGCCGAGTTGCGCTATGGCTTGCTGCTGCCGCCCATCATGAAGATGATGGCTGACAAAGTCCCCGCCGATGCCATGCAACCCGTGGTCTTCACCAAGGTCGAACGCTCGCTCCCGGGACAATAAAAACGTTCACGGGGGAGTGCAGGGTGGGGCGCTTTTTGTGGATCGGGATGGTGATGGCAACAACCCTGGCCTGGTTGCGCATCGCTTCGGGAGAGGAAGGGGCGTCCTCCTTTTCGCGTCTGGGTTCGGTTGCCAGGCCAGACTGCCCCTCCTGCCACGCCTGGCTGGATACGCTGCCACGACCACGTCCCTTGACAGCACCCCACAATCTGATGACCCTCTCTCACGGAAAAGGAAGGGTGTGGTGCCTGGATTGCCACGCCGCCGATGCGCGTGAAAAATTGCGCGCCGGTGGCGACACCCTGGTCGACTGGACAGAGGCCGATCGCAGTTGCGCCCTGTGTCATGGTCGCAATGTCGATAAATGGCAGGCAGGCATCCATGGCAAGCGTGTCGGCAGCTGGAGGGGAGCACGCACCATCCTGCGCTGCCGGGAGTGTCATGATGCCCATCAGCCGGCCATACCACCCTGGGTTCCCGACCCGCCCCCCCCGCGCGCACGACGAGGAGTGCCATGAGTGCCCCTCCCAAAGAAGGGGATCCGCTCGATCCCCGGCGGCGCCGTTTGTTGCAAGGCGGTGCTGCCGGTCTGCTTCTGGCAGGCGGCGGGGGCGCAGTGGCCATGGCGGCGCCTGCCACAAGCCCTCTGCGGGACACCCTGGAGAGCCTGCTCCAGAAACATTACCTGCGCATGGAACCGGACGAAGTGGCTGCGGCGTTGGCCCGCATCGAACGCCGGGCCAGGCGTGTTCATGGCGCCACCCTCACCTGCCACAACACCCCTCCCCTGCCCGACGTCGCCTTTGGCTTCGCCCTCAACCTCTCCAAGTGTATGGGAACACGTCGCTGTGTCACGGCTTGCGTCCGGGAGAACAACTGCGGTCGCGGTGAGACCCTGCAAAACATTCGTGTGCTGGAAATGGCTGCGGGCCAACAGGATTTTTCTGCGGCGGATCCCTATTATCAGCCGGACAAAGTTCCCGCTCCCGGAAAATGGTACCTGCCCATCCAGTGTCAGCAGTGCGATGACCCGCCCTGTGTGCAGGCCTGCCCGGTGGGAGCCACCTGGAAAGAGCCCGATGGCATGGTGGTCATCGATTATGACTGGTGTATCGGCTGTCGTTATTGTGCAGTCTCCTGTCCCTACTGGGCGCGACACTTCAACTGGAGGGATCCCCTCCTGGCCAAGGAAGAGATCACCACCCAGACCCACTATCTGGGCAATCGCCCCCGCTCTGCCGGGGTGATGGAAAAGTGCACCTTCTGCCTGCAACGCACCCGCCAGGGATTACTGCCCGCCTGCCAGGAGGCCTGTCCGACCGGCGCCCGTCTCTTTGGCAACCTGCTGGATCCTGACAGTGAAATCCGCCACGTCCTGACCCATCAGCGGGTTTTCCGTCTGAAGGAGGATCTGCACACCGAACCTCGCTTCTGGTACGTCACGGACAAGCCATGATGAAGCCTCGAGCGGGAGTGGGTCTGCGTCTCTGGCTGGTTGCGCTGCTACTGGCGGCGTTGTGGGGAGGGTGGGGTTACGGCCATCAGGTGCGCCATGGTCTGGCCGTGACCGGCATGTCCGATGCCATCTCCTGGGGGCTTTATATCGGCAACTTCGCCTTTCTGGTGGGGCTGGCGGCCTCTGCCGTGATTCTGCTGCTCATGGCGCATGTTCCTCACCAGGACGACACGCACACAGTGGTCCTTCTGGGCGAGACGATGGCTGTGACGGCTGTCACCATGTCTTTACTGTTCGTGGTGGCCGATCTGGGACAACCATGGCGCATCTGGCACGCCTTGCCATTGGTCGGACAGCTCAACTTTCCCCGCTCCATCATGGCCTGGGATGTCGTCGTTCTGACCTTGTATCTGTTGTCCAGCCTGGGTCTGGCTTATCGCATGTTTGCAAGAAACCGGCAGGGTTACCCGGCAAGGTCGCCGAAGCGCCTGGCCTGGCCAATACTGGGCATGGTTCTGCTGCTGGGTTTGTCCATTCACACGGTGACGGCCTTTCTGCTCGCTGCCAATCCGGCCCGCCCCCTGTGGCACACGGCCATTCTGGCGCCCCGTTTTCTGGTTTCGGCCTTTGCCTCCGGAACGGCCCTTTTGATTTTTCTTCTTACTTTCCTGAATATCTTCAGACAGTTGAATACACCGACCAGGATCATCGGGCATTTGGCTCGGGTCATGCTCTTCTCTTTGTTGTTGAACCTGTTTTTCATGGGAGCGGAGCTGTTTGTCCTGTTTTATCGTCCTACCGGAGCTTCCGCTTCGGCGCAGTGGCTTTTTTTCTCCCGGAATAACTTTTTCACCCATTGGATTCACACAGCCTGGGGGGGACTCTCCCTGGCGACCCTGCTGCTCCTGGTGCCAGATTGGCAACGGCGTCGACCCATCCTGCTTTTGGCTGCGCTTTTGACTTTTGTCGGAGTCTGGATGGAAAAGGGGTTGGGTCTGATCATTCCAGGGTTTGTCCCGACACCGCTCGGTGAGGTGGCAGCCTACGTTCCCACCTGGACGGAGATTCGGGTATCGGTCGGTATTTGGGCCATGGGAGCTGTTTTATTGACATTTCTGGTCAGAGCGGTGGCAAGAATGGCACGGTAGGGTTATCCTGGCATTGCGCCATTCGATTGGCATCACGCCATCCGATCAACCAGCATCAAGGATCAAGGATATGGATAGAGAGATGGATGGGCTGGCAGACGATTGGACCTTGTGGGATCTGATCAATTGGAATCCGGATCTCTGGATCGCCCTGGTCATGGATCTGGTCGTGGCGGTGATCCTGATGGCTGGTTTGCGTTTTGCCGCCGGTTATATTGGCCATGTCAGCAGTCGGGAAAAGTTGGCCAGTCGCGACAACCCGGCCTTTGGCATCTCTTTGGCGGCGGCAGTGGGTGCGGTGGCCCTCATGATGTCGGGAGCCATCGCCGGTGATTCGGGTTACTCCCTGGTCAATGAAATGTTCCTGGTCGGGGCCTATGGCATCATGGGCATCTTTTTGTTGGCGTCGGCCCGCTTCATTTTCGATCGCTTCACCTTGCCGGGAATCGCCATCGGCTCGGAAATCATGCGGGGCAACCTGGCTGCCGCCCTGGCCGATGCCGGCAACTCCCTGGCCACGGCCATCATCGTGCGGGCGGTCATGGTCTGGGTGGACAGCAACTCCAGGGCGGGTTTCCTCGCGGTGTTGGCTGGCTATCTGGTCTCTCAGATCGTCCTGACGCTGGCGACGGTCTTGCGTGTGTTGTTCTACGCCCGACAACACCTGGGCATCGGCCTGGAAACGGCCCTGAAGGAGGGCAACACCGCCACGGCGCTCTGTTTTATCGGCCACCGTCTGGGCATCGCCCTGGCGGTGACGGCGGCATCGGGCTTCGTCCCCTTCGATGCCGATCTGCTGTGGGTGCGCATCCTGATTTGGGGTGGTGCGGCCATCATGCTGCTGATGATTCTGCCCATTCTGGCACGTCTGGCGCGTCTGGCCATCCTGGCGGGCATCGACGTGGTCGAGGAGGTCGACAATCGGGGCAACCTCGGTGTGGCTGCCATCGAGGCGGCCATCTATATGGGCGTCGGCATCCTGCTGGCGACGTTGCTGACCTGACGGATCAACCGGCCCCGTCTGTCCCGATACCCGCCATCGCCTGGGTCAGTTTGTCCTTGCTGATCGGCTTCATGATGAAGCCGACCCCTATGGTGTCGGCACGTTGACGCATCTTTTCCTGAACGTTGGCGGTGACCAGATAGATGCGGGTCTCCTTGTTCATCTCCCTCAATTTGACAGCCAGGTCGATGCCGTTCATCCCGGGCATGTTGAAATCAAGCAGGGCCAGATCGATCGGCTTTGCACCGGCCTTGTCGAGTCCCTCCTGACCATCCTTGGCTTCGACAATGTCCCAGTCTTGAAATGACTGGTTGACTATATTTCTCATCATCATGCGGGCGAGGCTGCTATCGTCCACAACCAGAACTGTCTTGTTTTTCATGGATCCCTCTCGATCTCCTCTTTTGACGACAGGGTTGGTCCATCCGGGCAAAAATGTCAAGGGGCCTTTTTTACGTGGTCGGCGATGCGACGCAACTCCGCTTCGACCGCCCTGGCGACCCGATCGGACTCCATCTGTACCTGTTGAAAAACAGGGGCAGCCTTGGCAAGACTCCTCTCCCTGCCAAAACGTTCCAATTGTCCAACCAGATCGGCGAGAGGTAGGGCACCCAACTGGGCACATTGGGACTTCAGGGAGTGAGCGGCCTGGTAGACGACTTCCGGATTGGCGGTCTCAAGGCCATTTTGCAAAGAGGCAACTCTTTCGGTCAGGCTTTGCAGAAAAATTTTCATCACCTCTCTGGCACGTCCGGGAAACATCTCCAGAGACGAGTAGAGCAGTCGCAAAAACTCCTGGCTCAACGCTTCGCCGGCATCTGTTTCTCCGGCAATTGCCGCTGTTGTCTCCTTGCGGGGAGAACTTCTGTCGATCGGATCGCCATGGCCTGGCAGCCACTGGCGCAGGATCGCTTCCAGGGTTGTCATCCGGATGGGTTTGGCCAGATGGTCATTCATGCCGGCCTGGATGCAGCGTCCGCGATCCTCGACCATGGCATTGGCGGTCATGGCAATAATGGGCACCGGAGTTTTGCCTGTTTGCGCTTCCCTCTGCCGGATGTGTTGGGTGGCCTCCAGTCCGTCCATCTCGGGCATCTGCATATCCATGAAGATCAGGTCATAGTCGGTCCGGGCATGTTTTTCCAGGGCCTCGACGCCATGCAGGGCCGTCTCGACCTGAAAACCGAGTTTGCCAAGCAGTCCCACCGCCACCTGCTGATTGACAATGTTGTCCTCGACAAGAAGAATCCGCCCCTGCGCTGCCGTCAAAGTCGCGCAGCGACTCTCAGGATCGGAGGGTGGAGGGAGGCTTCCCCCATCTGTGGAGTCCGCCGTCAAAGTCGCGCAGCGACTCTCGGGAGCCTGGCTGCCGATGGCATGAACGACGGAGGGTGCCGCCGGAGACGCCAATGGGCACGGGAGTGCCGCAAGACCCGGACGCAACGGGAGATAAAATTGAAACAGGCTGCCCTTCCCATGGGTACTGTGCAGTTCGATCTCCCCGCCCATGGCTGCAACCAGTTTTTTGCAGATGACCAGCCCCAGGCCCGTACCACCGTGTTTGCGCGTGATGGAGCTGTCCACCTGAATGAAGGAGTTGAACAGGTGCTTCTGTCTTTCCAGAGGAATGCCGACGCCGGTATCGCTGACCTGAAACAGGACGCGATCCCCCCTCTCCGCTTCTGCTGGACCGTCGGGTGTTTTGCGGCCTTGTTTGTACACCACCCGGATGGCCACATGCCCTTTTTCGGTAAACTTGATGGCATTGCCGCTCAGGTTGAGAAGGATCTGGCGCAGTCGTGTGGGGTCGCCAAACACCCTGTCCGGCAGGAGCGGATCGATCGATGTCACCCACTCCAGACCCTTGCTGCGCGCCGCATCGCCCTGGATCTTGCCGATATCGTCGACGGTCTGCCCAAGAGAAAACTCAATATCTTCGAGGATCAGTTGTCCGGCCTCGATCTTCGAGTAGTCGAGGATGTCATTGATGACGGTCATTTGCAGGTCGGCGGAACGATTGGCCGTCTCCAGATATTGGCGTTGTTCCGGCGTGAGGGGGGTGTTGCCAAGGAGTTGCAACATGCCGACGACCCCATTCATGGGAGTACGAATTTCGTGCGACATGTTGGCCAGGAATTCACTCTTTGCCTGACTGGCAGTTTCGGCCTTCTCGGCCATCTCCTTGGCGATGTCGACCGTGTGGAGGAGCTTCTCGTTAAGCTCTTTGAGTTCTCTTTGCTGTTTTTCCAACATGCGGTTCTGGATGAGCGAATTTTCATAGGTGGACAAGAACAGATTGAGAATGCGGCGACGGTCCGCCGTAATGACATGCTGTTGTCCGGAAAATTCGATCGTCAAAGGTGCTTCTTTGCGAAAATCGTTGATCCGGTTCGTCGCCGGTATATGGAGAAAGTAACGTACACGATCGAGAAGGAACTGGTCATCGTAGGGTTTGGTCACGTAGCCATCGGCCCAGGCATCCAATCCGCGCATGATGTCATTCGGATCGGAGAGATTGGTCAAGAGCAGGACGGGGATGTGGCGCAGCTCGGGGTTGCTTTTGATCGCCTCGCACAGGTGAAATCCGTCCATGATCGGCATGGTGATGTCGCTGAGAACCAACTCGGCAGGCTGTTCTGCCAGTATGTCCAGAGCCTGTTTGCCATTCCCGGCACGACGAATGAGGGGATGCTCGGTCGCCAGAAGGTATTCGAGGCGCAAGGCCTGTGTCAGACTGTCTTCGACGATGAGAATATATCCTGACATGATGGGTTATCCCCCTCTGGCCAACAGGGAGTTGAGGGTAGCGATGATCCGCTCCGGAGAGAGGACCAGCTGCGCAGCTCCCATCTTGATGGCTTCGCCGGGCATACCAAACACCAGGGAACTCTCCTGATCCTGGGCAATGGTGAGGGCGCCCTGATCACGCATGAGTTTCAGGGCTTCGGCACCATCGCGACCCATGCCCGTCAACAGAATGCCCACCGCCCGCTCGCGATAATGGGCAGCCAACGAACGAAACAGATGCGAAACCGAGGGGCGCAACCCATGCTTGGGGGGCGTGTGTCCATCCAACACAACCACCCCCTGTCGTACACCCAGATGGAATTGATCGGGCGCAAAATAGACGACCCCCCCCTCCAGTTTTTCCCGATCGGAGGCGATGCGCACAGGACGGGCAAGTTCGTTTTCCAGCCATTGCGTCATGGCCATAAGAAAGCCATCGGCAATGTGCTGGACAATGATGACAGGCACCGACAAACTCCTGTCCAAACCACCCAGGATGGCTTTGATCACCGGCGGCCCACCCGTCGACGCGCCGATGGCTACGATGTCAACACCGCCCCGTCTCCTGGCACACAGTTCGCTGATCTCCAGGGAAAGAGAAGAAAAGGGAAGGGAAACAGAAGAGAGATCGACATGGCAATCGCTGGCAGGCAGGGTCTTGACCTGGGATGGAGTCTGCACCACGGCACGTCGGCAAATGACCCGCACCTCTGCCATGGCCTTGACCAGGCGTATGAACCGGGAGGCCAGCTTTTGATAGTTCGGCGATCCCGGCCCCTGGGGTTTGGGCAGGGCCGTCACCGCCCCGGCATCGATGGCGCGCAGGGAGTTGACCGCCTCTTCCGATTGCCAGGCCGCACTGCAAATGACGATGGGCAGCGGATGCCTCTCCAGAATGCGCTGGGTGGCTTCATAGCCGTTCATGCCGGGCATGTTGATGTCCATCACCACGACGTGCGGCGGAGAACGCTCCACCATGGCAATCACCTCCGCCCCGCTCGCGGCCACCCCGACGACACGGATCTCCGGGTCGCTTTCCAGAATGCCGCGCAGCAATTCGCGGCTGGTCAGGGAGTCATCGACAATCAGGACGCGAATCATGCAGGCCTGCCTAACCTTTCATCGAAGTATTTCATGCAAATTTGTAACTATTCGGCACCTGGCAACGAATCGGGGTCCAGGGGGCTGGCTCCCTGGCAGGTCCAGGACAGAGTCCTGGTGGGGTTCGGGGCGAAGCCCTGACAAAGGCTTTCATGTCCAGGCCTTTCTTGAGGGGGTACCTGGGCAGTTACAATATATTTAAAAGAAGAGACACATCACGCCAATCTTGCCACGATTTCGAGCAGGTTTCCCTGTTCAAAATTGCCCTTGACGATATAGGCATTGGCGCCCGAGGCAATGCCGCGCTCCCGGTCTTCCCGCGACGAGAGGGTGGTCACCAGGATCACCGGCAGATGGGACAGGGTGGCATCGGCACGAATTTTTTCCGTCAGCTCGAAACCGTTCATGCGTGGCATCTCCACATCCGTCACCACCAGATCGACATCCGAGGTCTTCAGGAAGGTCAACCCATCCAGGCCATCGACAGCGGTTTGCACCATGTATCCGGCAGCATCAAGGATGTTTTTCAACAATATTCTGGAGGTAAGGGAGTCCTCCACCACCAGGATTGATTTTCGGACGACCTCCGCCCTGGGCGGGCTGAGAAATTCCGACACACGCTGCACCCTTCCCGACATCTCGGTTGCGGAGACGAGAAGTTCGCGTACATTGAGGATGGGCACCACCCCCCCCGATCCGAGGATGGTCGCCCCGGCCAGATGACGCACATGCTGGAGTTGACTGCCCAGACTTTTGACCAGAACCTCCTGTTCCCCCAGGAGATCATCCACCCGAAACCCCACCCGCTTCTCACCCATGGCCAGGACAACCACCACAATATTTTTTTGATGACCCGTCTCCGAAGCCGCCTCGGCAATACCCAGGACATGGCTCAGATCGACCAGGGAGAGCGGGGTTCCCTTGCAATTGATGGTGGCCCGGTTTTCCAGCATTCTGATGCCATCGCGGGGGAGTTGCAGGACACTCTCCATCTGGGTACTCGGTATGATGAACAGGTGCCGCGCCGAGCGTACCAAAACTCCACGAAACGTCGCCAAGGAGATGGGCAGGAGGATACGCAAGGTCATCCCCTCTCCCGGTCGGTTCTCCATCTCCAGGTTGCCGCCAAGTTTCTCCACCCTCTCCCGCACGATGGCCATGCCCAGGCCACGACCCGACAGATCGGTGATGATCTCGGATGAACTGACGCCAGAGAGAAAGATCAGGTCGAGCATCTGCCGTTCGCTCAATACCTTGGCATCTTCCCGGGAGATCAGACCACCACGGATGGCGCTCTCCCTGATACGGACGACATCGATGCCCCGGCCATCGTCTTCGATGCGCACCTCCACCTTGTCACTTTCGACCTGCACGATGCCCAGCCGAATGGTGCCACGCCGCGACTTGCCCAAACGCAGCCGCTCGGCAGGGAGTTCCAGACCATGATCGATGGCATTGCGCAACATGTGGGTCAGGGGATCTTTCATCTCCTCCAGGATGCGCCGATCCACCTCCACCTCACCACCACCGAGCAGCAGGTCCACCTCCTTGTTCTGGGCATGGGCAATGTCGCGTACCATGCGGGGGAAAAGATCGAGCAGCGAACTGCTTGGCAGCATGAGCAGCTGTTTGACGGAGGCGATCATCTCGTCCACCATGCGATCCAGGATCCGCTGATGTTGATCCATGCGTCGGGTCAGCGTTTTGATGTCACGGTTTTGTGTGCGCACATACTCCTGGTTCCAGGTCAAAAATTTTTCAACCTCCTGGACATCCCCCTGACTGGCCTGTCGATCGAGGCCATCGCCACCTGCCAACTGAGCGGCCCACCGCCGCAATGATCGCCAGAACGGATTGACGATACCCCATTTCTGGCGCCACAGGTCAAAGGTCTGTTCGGTCTGCTTCAGTTCGGCGAGATGCTGGTGACCGGCCAGTTTCAGGGTGATCAACTCCACGGAGCGCAGCAGCAGTTGATCGAGCTTGTCGATGGACAGGCGCACCGTATTGGACATCATCGGGGCCTGAATGGCAACGCTGACAGGGTTCGTCGGCTGGTTCTGGTCGGCCGGAGGGGAACAATCAGGCTGCGCCACAGGAAGCGGCACCCGGCTGACCGGCGGCGGGTCGACCAGCGGCGGGTCGATCACCACCGGATTGGTTGTCACCAAAATCGATGCGTCCCCACTTTTTACCTTGGAGGGTGGAGGGAGGTTTCCCCCGTCCATGAAGGTTGGTGCCGTCTCCGGCTTGTGCAGATCCGTCAGCCCCTGAACCAAAAGGCTCAACGCCTTTTTTCCCAGGGGCGATGGCCCACCTGGCGGGGACTCCATCACCCTCTCCACAGCCGAAACCGTCCGATAGATGGCATCGAACAGAGACGGAGAAAAGGGAATGGCCCCTTTTTTCAAAGCACCCATCACCCCTTCCATGGCCTGGCAAAGGGTTTCGATCTCTTTGAGGTTGACCGCCCGGGCCGCCCCCTTCAGGCTGTGCGCATCCCGATAGATGCGCTCCAATGACTCCTGGCGCTGTTCGGGAGTCTGTTCCTTTTCGAGTTCCACCAGTTCGCGACCGATCGTCGTCAGACGCTCCCTGGACTCGATCCGGAAAGCTTCCTGGAGTTTGTCCAGGAGTTCCTGTTCATTCATACCCGTTCTCCAGCGATAACCCCGAAAATCGCGTGGCGACTCTCGGGATCGGAGGGGGAGGAAGGCTTCTCCCACCCATCAAGATCACACCTTCAGACGTGAAATCAATTCCTTGAGATTGTGAGCCAGCTCGTTCAGGGATCGGGTTGCCGTTTCCAATTGTCGTGCCCCTTCCACATTTTGCGACGTGGCGGATTTGATGCTCTCCATCGCCGTGACCAGTTGATCCATACCGGCCAGTTGTTGCTGGCTGGAGGCACCGATCTGCTCGGCGGCGGTGCTGGTCAGATCGACGCTCCCTTCAAAGGAGACGATGGCCTGCCCGGCCAGATCGCTTAGATGCACACCCGACTCCACCGCCTTGCTGCCCCGCTCGGTCGCCATGACAGCGGCACTGGTGGCCTTTTGAATATCGTTGAGGATGGTCTTGATCTGGCGGGTCGCTTCACGCGACTGCTCGGCAAGACTCTTCACCTCCTGGGCCACGACACCAAACCCCTTGCCAATGTCGCCAGCCTTGGCCGCCTCAATGGAGGCGTTGACCGACAAAAGATTGGATTGATCGGTCAGGTCGTTGACCGATCCAATGATTTCACCAATATTTTGCGTCTGTTCGCTCAGTTTGATGGTACTTTCGGCGATATACTCCATCTCTTCGTTGATTTTTTTGATCCCATCGACCGCATGCGAAGAGGCGGTACGCCCTTCACGAGCCACCTGAGCCAGCTTGTTGGCCTCCTCGATCATTTGCCTTGCTTTGGCATGAGTCAGGTGGGCCGTATGCCGCACCTCTTCCACGGTGGCACCCACTTCGGCGATGGTGGTGGAGGTCTCCGTGGCACTGGACGCCAGTTGAGAGGCCGTCGCCGATATTTCGGCAATGGAGGACGACAACAGGATGGTCCCGTCATTGATGTGGCGGGTCTGTTCCCGCAACATGGTGATCATATGGCCCATCGCACGGGCCAGGATGCCCATTTCATCCTGCCGGGCAGAGTCGCAGGAGAGCGTCAGATCCCCCTGAGCCACCTGCGCAAAGAGGGTGGACATCTGGCTCAGCGGCAGGCTCAGGGATCTGGCCATGAAGATGCCCACGCCCCCCGCAAAGGCCAAAGTGATCAAACTCATGATCGCGACCCGAACCATCAGGTTGGTCACCGGCTGAAAAGCCTCACTCGAGTCCACCTCCGCCAGGATGACCCAGTCAAAATGGGTGCCAAACAGTTCATTCAGCCCGACATGACTGTACGAGCTGAGGACTTCGATATTTCTGTGATCCCGGATGAGTACCTGTCCCTCCTTGTCCTCCAATCCCGCCCGTACGCTGATGGTGTCCACCTTCTGTTTCATGATCGTGGAGGTGGTGCTGAAACGCGAATTCGACCGCATGAGCAGGTCTGGCCCCACCAGAGTGGTCTCGCCGGAATCCCCCAACCCCAGACGTTCCTGCATGAGAAAGTCGATCTCACTCAGGTTGAGTTGAATGACGACGACGCCCAAGGGCTTGCCATTGGGACCGGAAACCGAGGTACTGAGAAAAGCAACCGGCACCCCCGTAATGGGATCGATGGAGACATCCGTCATGTGGTCCTTCTTGTTTTGATTGCGAATCACACTCCAGGCCTGGGCAAGACCAGAATCCTTGTAAGGCCCTGTCCCGAGCCTGGTTCCCAATTCATTGCCCCGCCCGGTACTGTAAACGACAATGCCCTGGTCCAGGGTCACCATATACACTTCCGGATAGTGGAAACCTGTCTTGAAGTCGCGAAGATAGGGATCCACTGCGTCGTAGATGGCTCTGTACGACTTGTTGGCCATATCGACACTGTCGTTGACGCTGCCTTGCGTCTGGGAGAGCAGTTCGCTCAGTTTGGTCATCGCCTCCCGGGTATCCCGATCGTTGGCAAAAAAGTTGATCTCCTGAAACCGCTTCTTCAGGTACTCCGGAATACGCTGCTTTTTGACGGCACGCACAGCCGTCAGCTTGCTGAATGCCTCCAGTTCAAGGGCATCTTTGGCAAACCTGGTGGAGACCACCGCAATGAGCAGGATGGGAATGAAGGAGCCAAGAATCAACATGGTGAGCATTTGCCGCATCAAACTCTTGTTTATGAATCGCAACATGACTCTCTCCACTGGGGGTAAAGGAATCCCGCTTCAGGTCTGCTGATCGGGTGATCTCGACTGTTGGCCACGGCACCATCACGCATCTTTGACGAGAATTTTTGGATCGGCCAGGAGTCCGGCGCCATCCAGAATGACGGTGCGGTCGAACGTGACCCCCTTTAAAAATTCGGCACGAATGCCGGTCAAGGTGGGCAACGAGGGCAAAATCTCCCGTTTTGGAATGCGACGAATACCCATGATGGCATCTGCCAGTATGCCCAGTTCCATGCTCTGGGAGTGCAAAATGATGATGCGGCTTTTGTCCGAAGAGCCTGTCCTCGGCATGTCGAAAAAGGTGCGAATGTCATTGACGGACAATATCTGCCCCCGAACATTGACCAACCCTGCGACAAAAGGCGGCACCCCGGGGAGTTCGGTGATCTCCTTCAGGGGGTAGACCTCCCGGATGCACAGCAATTCCAGGGCATAGATCTCCTCGTTGAGTGAAAACTCGATCACGTCGAGAACTTCATCGTCAGCCATCCGGTTGTGCGTGGATTGCGCCAGCACCCTGGCTCGCGCATGCAGAATGGCAGCATTCTCGCGTCGAATGGCCTGTGCCTCGCTCGCCGCAGGGGAGGGTGGCCGCTCGGAGTCCGGATCGTGAGACAAGGGGGGTCTGGCAATCTCTGGCATGGAGGCTGTTTCCATGAGGTCTGATCAGGGTTGGGCCAACTCAGGTATACATCTCCAACGTCTCCCGCATCATGCCAACCGTCATCCCCTCGGCACAGGGGACAGGGGTTGCGGCGGGCAATCCCTTCAGGAGAGAGCGGGTGCTGTGCAAATACCGGACGGCATCGTGCGGATCGACCGCCAAGGTGGCAAGCTGAAAGTGAGCCAGCAAAAAATTCTGATCAAGAAATAAAACCTTCTTGAACAGTTCAACAGCCTGCTTCCGGTCATCCCGTGCCAGCGCGATCATGGCCAGATGGTGATAATAGCCAGGATTGAGCCGATCACCCTCGATGGCCTCCTTGAGTTCCTGTTCTGCCAGACCCAACTCCCCCTGGTCGGCATGAATCCTGGCCAAGAGCGCCAAAGCCTTGTGCCGGGGGGTCTCTTTGCTCCAGTACGTCGTGTCCTGCGTGACAATCTCGTGCAGAATCCGGATGGCATCAGCCAGCTGGCCGTGTTTCACCAGGGATTGCGCCTTCGTCAATACCTGATCCGGAGCCGGAGAGTCCTCCTGTTCCGCACAGAAGGGTCGATGCGCCGGGACAGCCAGGGCCGGTTTGACCACGGAAGCGCAGGTCGGACGCACGGGAAGAGCCGTCACTGAAAAGGCCGGGGCTGGCCTGACCGGCGGCGCAGATGTCGCATTTGACAATTTGGGGCTGCCCCCCCTGGCAGCGGAAGAGGATCCTGCTGGCCGCTCCTTCCGAAAGAGGTGCATCCCTGCGTGATAGACAGAGGTCAGCGCGGCATGTTCGATCAGCGGGGCCTCACAGGGACTGACGACAAACCAGCCACCGCTATCCAGACGGTCGATGAGTCGGTCGATGATCGCCTTGCGGTAACCCTGCTCGATATACATCAGGACATTGCGGCAAAAAAGGATATCGACCGAACCACCCTTCTCCAGCGACACAGGAAAGACGGACGACATCAGGTTGAAATTAAAAAACTGCACCCTCTCCCGCACATGCCTGGCAATCTGCATCTGGTTGGCAGCCACCTCGGCAAAGTAGGTCGGCTTGAGATAGGCCGGAGGATTGCGAAACGACCAGGAGGTGTAGATCCCTCTTCTGGCCTTTTCCAGGGCGGCTTCATTGACATCCGATGCCAGGATCCGACAATCGACACCCTGCGTTTCTGCCATTTGATCCATGAGCACGGCGACGGAATAGGGCTCTTCGCCACTGCTGCAACCGGCACTCCAGAAGGTGATCATGGGTTGGTTCAACCTTTTCCTGGCCGCCACCAACCGCTCTGGAATGATATGGCTTCGCAAAAAGGTGAACAGCTCCTGATCACGAAAAAAGTACGTCTCGCCAATGGTGATATGGCGCGCCAGCTTTGCCAGACGCTCCGCTTCCGCAACATCGGAAAGGATCCAGCGTATGCAGGCTTCCAGGTCCGAAAAACCACAAGCGGAGGTCATGTTTCTCAACAGGCGCAACAGATCCGGCCAACGCGGCTCGGTGAACAAAAATCCGAGCCGGGAGTGGATCAAATCGGCCACCTGGCGCAGGCTGGCAGCTGGCACGTGCGGAAGCGTCATGCGCTCATGTCCGTGCCGGGTGATGCATCTCCTGCCAGACCGTATCGGCGTGCGAACTGGCAAAGAGCAGGTCACAGTCAAACACCAGGACCGTGTCACCACTCCAGGTGAAGATGGCTGACAAAAAGTGTTCCATGCCTGGATAAATCTCTTCCGGACTGCGAAACTCCTCCTGCCGGAAGTCAACCACGCCATTCACCGTGTCGACAAAAAAACAGAACGGGCGCCTGCCAAGAGCGATAATGATGCGCTGGTCCGGATGGATGGGGCTGGGCGGCAGAGAGAGGCGCCGCCGTATATCCATGACCGGCAACTGACGACCATGATCATTGACAAAGCCGAGGATTTTTTCCGGCGCATCCGGCAGGCTCGTGATCTCGACGGCACGCAGCACCCTCTCCACCTGATGCAAAGGCATGCCGAACAACTGCTCTTCGAGGCGAAACACCAGGGTTGGCAATGCGGTGAGGCCCTTGCCCACCTTGGGGTCAACTCCCGACTGGCAAAGCATGGTCAGCAGGCGGGATGGCAGTATATTCCAGGATGGCCTTTTTGGCCGATCCGACCTCCATGACCAGGGCATCCCCCCACGTCGAAAGATCCGACACGCTTCCCGAGGCAGAGAGCTTCTCCACCTGCTCGGCAATCTTGCCGACACGGAGTGCCCCCAATTGACGACTGTTGGATTTGATCTGGTGGGCCGCACTCCGGACGAGGGTCAGCTCCTGCCGGGAAATGGCACCTTGAATGAGGTGCGCACGTTCAGACATGGCCTGCAGGGAGATGTCGACGATGGCAGAAAACTCCTCCTCCAAATCATTTTTCAGCTCGGCAAGGATCCTCTGGTCCAAAACGACAAAGGCATCCAACATGATGCGCCCCCCCTTTTTTTTCCTCATAATTGATTCAACTATGCAATTGACCTCGATCAGGACACTTCGACAATAATGGACAAAAAAAGTGCCCGTCACTCCCCGCATGGTTTTCATAACACTTTCTCTGTTGCATAATCAATGTATGTCCGGGAGAAGCCTGCGCATGATGCGCTGTTGCTGCACAATCCTGCGGGCACCACAACCGGCACCTCGGAGAGAGATCAGCATGTGGCACGATTTCATAGGTGAATTTGCCAAAAAAAAACCGCATCACCCGGCCATCATCGACAAGATTGCCAACACCACCCACACCTACCATGCCATGGAGAGTTTGATCCAGCGCTGGGGCAATCTCCTCCATGCCCGGGGAATCGGCCAGGGAGACCGGGTGGTATGGCTCGCTCCGGCCTGCATGGAACACATCCTGCTGTTCTTTGCCTGTGCCAGGGTGGGCGCCATCCTGGTGCCTTTGAATCACCGTCTGCCACCGTCGGAGCTGGCCGGTATCCTCGATCTGGTCGAGCCGCAACTGTTTCTGGGGTCCATTCCCCCTCCTCCCGGGCAACGGTTTCCCTATCTCCCCCTCGACGCAGTCGACATCACGGCTGACCGGCCAACAGCCCCCGCACACAGCGTGGCTGACGATGACCCCATGTTGATGCTCTTCACCTCCGGCTCGACGGGAATGCCCAAAGGCGTCCTGTTCCACGCGGCGATGATCATGGCCAACATACGCAACACAGTCGATGCGGATGTCCTGGAAGCTGACGATATCAGCATCGTCAACACCCCTTTCTTTCATACCGGGGCTTATCACGTCTTTTTGTTGCCTTTGTTGTCCATGGGCGGAACACTGCTGCTGTTTGATCGTTTTGATCCCGGCGGTGTGCTGCAGGCCATCCGGGACGAGGGAATTACCATCTTTTGGGCCGTTCCGACCATGTTTCAGGCCATTTACGACCACCCGGACTTTGCTGCAACTGACTTTTCCCGCATACGTTGTCTTTTATCAGGTGGCGCCCCCCTGAATGTCGCCCTGATGAAGGGCTATCACGCCCGGGGCGTCCCCTTCAAACAGGGATTCGGCCTGACCGAAGTGGGACCCAACTGCTTCCTGCTGGACACGGAAGAGTGTTGGCATCGACCCGACTCCATCGGCAAGCCCATGCGCCACTCCCAAGTCCTGGTGGTCGACGATGCCAACCAGCCGGTGCCCCCCGACCAGCCCGGCGAATTGCTCATCGGCGGTCCCCACCTGTGCCGGGGGTACTGGCGCAACGAGGAGCTGTTTCGCAACTCCCTCCATGAGGGCTGTTTCCGCACCGGAGACCTGGTTCGCTACGACCGGGAAGGGTTCTTTTTTGTCGTGGGTCGCAAAAAAGAGATGTATATCTCCGGCGGCGAAAATGTCTATCCGGGCGAAGTGGAAAAGCAGATTCTGACCCACCCGGAGATTACGCAAGCCGTCGTGGTGGCCGTGCCCGATGCCAAATGGACCGAGGTGGGTTATCTCTTCTGCGTCGCCAGCCGGGAGATTTCCCTGGATGAATTGCGTCTCCATCTCGATCAGCGCCTGGTACGCTTCAAGCATCCCCATCACCTGCGCCGACTGGAGAGCCTGCCCCTGCTGGCCAATGGCAAGATCAATCGCGTCGACCTGCAGGAGATGGCGCGCAGGAGTGTTTCAGGAACAGGTGTTGACAATTGAGGAGACAACGATCATTGTAGAGTGGCCCGGAACCATTTTTTCGGGGATCTCGATACCTTCTGTTTCGCGGCTTCATACCTCGGTTGCAGATCACAAACCTCACGTTTCTTGTCGATATGGACGCGGTTGTTGTGACACAGCATGGACTGAAACCCACGATCCGGTGATTCATTGAGGTTTCCAGTCCATGTGGCGATGGGGAATTCCGGGTCCCCTCCCCCGCATTCATCATGAAAGAGATCGTGTGGCTGATTTTACATCGCTGAACCTGATGCAACCCATTCAACGCGCCTTGCAGCAAGCCGGTTATCAAACCCCCACCCCCATTCAAGAACAGGCCATTCCCTTCCTCATGGACGGACGTGACCTGTTGGGCATCGCCCAGACAGGAACAGGCAAAACGGCGGCCTTTGCCCTGCCCATCCTGGATCGCCTGGCACGCCAAAAACGCCAGGCCGGTCCCCGGGCCGCCCGCGTCCTGATCCTGACCCCGACCCGCGAGTTGGCAGCACAAATTCACAGCAGCTTTACAACTTACGGTCGACATCTGGGTATGGCTTCCGCCGTGATTTTTGGTGGTGTCGGCCAGCATGCCCAGGTCCAGGCCATGGCGCGTGGCGTCGCCGTGCTGGTGGCCACACCCGGACGTCTGCTCGACCTGTTTTCCCAGGGACATGTGCGCCTGGATCGTCTGGAGGTCTTTGTCCTGGACGAAGCCGACCGCATGCTGGACATGGGCTTCATTCACGACGTGCGCAAGGTGATCGCCGCCTTGCCGCCCAAACGCCAGACCCTGCTCTTCTCCGCCACCATGCCCGAAACCATCGCCGAACTGGCCCATGGCATTCTGCACAACCCGGCGCGGGTCGAGGTGACACCCCAGGCCACCACCGTGGAACGGGTCGACCAAAAGGTGTTCTTTGTCGAAAAAGCCAACAAGGTCCACCTGCTGAAAAAGATTCTTGCCCAGGAAACCGCCGAACGGGTTCTCATCTTTACGCGCACCAAGCATGGAGCCAACCGTCTGGTCGAACACCTGGAACGGACCCATGTCTCGACCGCCGCCATCCACAGCAACAAATCGCAAGGGGCACGGGAACGGGCCTTGGGACAATTCCGGGCTGGTGACATCCGCGTCCTGGTGGCAACCGATATCGCGGCGCGCGGCATCGATGTCGCCGGGGTGAGCCATGTCATCAACTTTGACCTGCCCAACGAACCCGAAAGCTATGTCCATCGCATCGGACGCACGGCCCGTGCAGGGCGAACCGGAGCGGCCATCTCTTTCTGCGACGCCAGCGAACGACCCTACCTCCGCGATATCGAGCGCATGATTCGCCAAAATCTCCCCATCGCCGACGACCACCCCTACCATGCCGATGCCGTCGCCAAGGCTGCGCAGGGAGTGCCCAACATCGCCCGCCCCTCCCGTAGCGGCAAACCAACCGTACAAAACAAACGACAAGAGCAAACGGGTCAACGCAAAGCACCCGGTTCCGCTCGTGCCGACACCCCACGCCGTGCCAACCAGTCCAAAACCAGCCAGACCAGGAAAGGAGAAGGCTCCGTGGCCAGTCAGGTACTGGCCAAAGCCATGACGTCCGCCCAGACCGAACACACCCCGGAAGAGTCAATGCGCTGGAATGGACAAAAAGAGCGCAAACGCCCCCCGCATCGCCCCACCTCTGCTGTCGGCAAAAAAGGGCGTACGCTTGCCATCTCCGGTCGCGTTGCCTGATACACCCTCCACCGCATCGCTCTCCTCTCTCCCTGGCAGGGGAGGGAGGAGGCATGGCGCGTACAGCACGTAAACCAATGAAAAAAAGCTGTAATTCCGGCTCTCTCCCTCTTTGAGACCGCTCGAGAAGCCGTGTGTCCATTTTAACAGCACACATGATGAATAAAAAAACACTTGAAAAACTATTAATGATTCTATAGAAGCAATCTGGCTGCGAAGTCGGGGGTCTCTGCGGGGGCGGAAGAACAGTGCCAGAAATGGCCAGGCGTTCAACCTCCCTCCAGGTGTCGGCCAACCTTGGAAGAACCCGAAAAACATGGTTCGATTGTGCCCTCCAGGATGGTAGGGTTTTTCGCCTGCGATTGGAATCAGGGGATTATATTTAAAAGTGTCTGCCGGAACAACCAACAATCCACTGGAGGTTAACATGGCGGAAGATAGTGGTCTTCAAACGGCCCAATTCAACCGAATCCTTAAAAATCCAAAGTATCATGAGCTCGTCACCAAACGAAGACGCTTTGCCTGGACACTCTCCATCATCATGCTGGTTCTGTACTATACGTTCATTCTGTTGGTTGCGTTCAAGCCTGCCTTCCTGGCAACACCAATCGGTGCAAGCATCATTACTGTCGGCATTCCCATCGGGGCGGGGGTCATCATCTCTGCGTTTCTTCTGACTTGGGTCTTTGTTTTGCGCGCCAACGGCGCCTATGACAGACTAACCAGCGAAATCAAGGAGATGTCCAAATGACAAAGCGGATTCACGCGGTACTGGCAGGGGGTCTCTTCGCAATGCCGGGGGGAGTGTTGGCTGCGGACATACCCCCGGCCGCCCCTCAACAGGCCCTGAACGTGACGGCGATCATCATGTTTTTCATTTTCGTCGGCATCACCCTGGGCATCACCTACTGGGCGGCGCATCGCACCAAAACCACAAAGGACTTTTATGCGGCCGGGGGCGGCATCACCGGCTTTCAGAACGGTCTGGCCATTGCCGGCGACTATATGTCGGCGGCCTCGTTCCTGGGTATTTCGAGCATGGTGTTCGCCAAAGGTTACGATGGCCTCATCTACTCGATCGGTTGGCTGGTCGGTTGGCCGATCATCCTCTTTTTGATTGCGGAGCAGTTGCGCAATCTGGGTCGTTACACCTTCGCCGACATCGTCTCTTTTCGCCTGTCGCGCGTCCCCATGCGTACCTTGTCGGCCTTCGGAACCCTGAGTACGATCACCCTCTACCTGATCGCCCAGATGGTGGGCGCCGGTCAGTTGATCCGGACCCTGTTCGGCCTGCCCTATGAGTACGCCGTGATTGCCGTGGGGACCCTGATGATCCTCTATGTGGCGTTCGGCGGCATGTTGGCCACCACCTGGGTGCAGATCATCAAGGCGGTGCTATTGCTCTCCGGCGCCTCTTTCATCGCTTTTGCGGCCCTTTCATATGCCAACTTTGATGTGGAGCGCTTCTTCAGGGAGGCTGTGGAGGCCATCAAATCGAGTGCCCTGGCCGATCATAAAAAGGCCGTGAGCGAGGGCAAGAACTTCCTGGCGCCCGGAGGATTGATCAATGATCCGCTATCGGCCATCTCTCTGGGTCTGGCGCTCATGTTCGGTACGGCTGGTCTGCCGCACATTCTGATGCGCTTCTTCACTGTGGGTAACGCCAAGGAGGCCAGAAAATCGGTCTTTTACGCGACGGGTTTCATCGGTTATTTCTACATCCTCACCTTCATCATTGGTTTCGGAGCCGTGTTGCTGGTGGCGCCGAGTCCCCACTACATGGATGCCGCGAAAGGCACTCTGATGGGTGGCAACAACATGGCCGCCATTCATCTGGCTCATGCCACTGGCGGCGATCTCTTCCTGGGATTCATCTCTGCGGTGGCGTTTGCGACCATCCTGGCCGTGGTTTCCGGGTTGACCCTGTCGGGAGCATCGGCTGTCTCCCACGACATTTACGCCAATGCCATCTGTAACGGTCAGGCAGACGAAAAGAAGGAGATGATGATCTCCAAGATCGCAGCCCTGATTATCGGTTGTATTGCCGTCTACCTTGGCATCCAGTTCGAGAAGCAGAATGTGGCTTTCATGGTGGGTCTGGCCTTTGCCATCGCAGCCAGCACCAACTTCCCCATTCTTTTCCTCTCCATCCATTGGCGTGGCTTGACCACCCGGGGTGCCGTGATCGGTGGTTACCTGGGGCTGATTTGCACGGTCACCATGGTGGTGCTCTCCAAGACCGTCTGGGTGGATGTGTTCAAGAATCCTGCCCCGCTTTTCCCCTACAAAGATCCGGCGATCTTCTCCATGACCCTGGCTTTCGCTTCAGCCTGGTTCTTCTCGATCACGGATAGCAGCGAGAGTGCCCAGAAAGAAAGAGAGGCCTACGAAGCCCAGCTCGTCCGCTGCGAAACCGGCATCGGTTCGGTGGGTGCGTCCAAACATTGAGTTGATCAACAGCAGCAGCATCTGAAGTGTGTCGAGACTTCGCCCTGACCACAAAGGAACGGGCGGAGTCTTTTTTATTTTATTGGTAACTATTCAGCACCCAGCAACGAATCGGGGTCCAGGGGGCTGGCTCCCTGGCAGGTCCAGGACAGAGTCCT
>JADGCJ010000069.1 GCA_015229045.1 Magnetococcales bacterium | reverse complement strand
GTAGACCCAGGAGAGAATCCTGGTGGGGTTTGGGGCGAAGCCCCAATGAAACGGCGTCCAAACGACCAAAACAACGATCAGAAAGGCACGGGCGGGGGTGTACCGGACCCGTTCAGCCCGTTTTTCGGTGCAGGGCAATCACCCGCACCAGGTGGGCTTCGTAGTCTTGGTAAACCCGTTTGGCGTCGTATTTTTCCGTAAAGCAGTCAAGTGCCCGCCGCGAACAAGGCTCCAGCGCTTGGCGGTTGTCCATGTGTTGCCTGATCAAGGCGACCAGACTTTCTGGTTTCCCTTCGTCATACATGAAGCCCAGCCCCTTGTCGGCGAGTATTTTTTGGAGGTGGCCGTGCAGGCAGCTGAAAATCGGCAGACCGGCGGACATGTACTCGATGGGTTTATTGGGCAGATTGCCGACAAAGTTGGGCAGATTGCGATAAGGCGCCAAACCAGCCTGAGAGAGTGACATCAAGGTGGCGATCTGCACCGCATTCACCCAGCCGGGCAGCATCACCGTGGAGACACCCTGGGCCATAGCCTTGTAAGCGTTCAGGTTATCACCGGCACCGCATAGAATGATGCGAACCTTCTCCCCATAACCAGCGGCGTCGAGCTGGGCACCCGCCTTGATGACCGTGGCCAGATCGAACTGACGTCCGAAGGCACCAAAAAAACAGAGGGTAAAAAAGCCCTTATCCCCAATCCCCAGGGCCTGCCAAAAAGCCAAGCCTTCGGCCCACTCTTCGGGAGTGAAGTGTTGTTTCTGGTAGCCGTGGGCAAACACGCCATCGCTCTCCTGGCGGGCACGCCCGGCATGGTGCAGTCCCCACTCCAGAAACGGCTCGGTGATGCCGATCAGCCCCGTGGCGTCACGACAAGCCTCGCGGGCGATGCGCCGAAAGCTGCGAAACACCACCTTGCCCACGGGACGCAACCAGCCGGGGAGTACCTCTTCAAAGACATCGGGCCACAGGTCACGAATATCCAACAAGACCGGCACCCCCAGCCGCCGACCATAGCGCACCGCCTCCTCGCACAGCTCCAAAGTCGGCAGGGAGCTGACGATGATATCGGGGCGTGGTTCGGCGTCGGCCATTTGCGCGAACTGCTCCGCCATGGTCCGGTGATCCTTCAGTCGGTCCAGGGAGACGTTTCTTTGATAACCACAGCCATGGAGCAGGATAAGCGACAGGTTGGGCGTCACCTGCTCGCGCTGGATGCGATCGAAGCGGTGCTTCTTGCGCACATGGTCAAAATCGGAGCTCCACCACACCACCTGGTGGCCAGACGCCGCCAGCGTCTGCGCCAGAATGCCGCAGCGGTGAAAACGCTCATTGGGTCCATCCGTGGGCAGGGGTTCCCCCACCGTGATCAGCCAGATGCGCATGATGTGACCTGCTTTGTCAAAAATATTTTAAACTGCGTCTGTTTCGAGGATACGTCGTTTTTTTGTGATCGAGAAAAATATTGACATGAAAGACTTTATTGGGGCTTCGCCCCAAACCCCACCAGGAAGGGCACAGCCCTTCCTGGACCATCCCAGTCTTTCAATAGTTTAAAAAGTCCTGCAGGTGATCCTGGCGAGAAACTCTTCCATGAGGTCCGTGCTGTGTGCCCAGGTCAACGCCTGGATGCCTGCATGACCGGCGCGGGCCAGGGTAAGGCGCAACGCCTCATCCTGCAAGAGCCTGATGGTGTTCTCGGCCAGTTGTTCCGGCTGTTTGGGCGGCGAGATGAGGGCACTGACGCCATGTTGGGCAAAGTCGAGTACACCCCCGCAATCGGTCGAGACCACCGCCGAACCACATGCCATGGCCTCGGCGGGGGGCAGGGAGAAGCCCTCGAAGTGGCTCGGCCAGAGGAAGACGGCACCCCGGTTGTAAATCTCCTCCACCAGCACCCGTTGCGGCGGATTTTCGTAAAACGTCGCCCACTCCGGCAGCACCACCTCCGGTTTGACCAGACCAAACAGGAGAACGCGCAGCCCGGGAATCTTCTCCCTGACCTTTTCCAGGGCGCGCAGGCCATCGGCGCCGCCTTTCCAGGTCTGGTGGGAGTACATCATGGTGACCACCGGCCCGCGATTCTCCATGGGGTGGACCACCCTGAACAGATCCAGGTCGATACCATCGGGGATCAGGGTCATCTCGCCAGCCCCCAGAGACTCCCCCACCTCCAACAGCCAGCGGGAGATCACCAGCTTGTGCAACGGCATGCGCCAGGTGGCGTCCACCTTCTCCTTGGGGCCACTCCAGGTTTCATAATGCTGGTAAAAGTAGACCTTTTGCCCCTTGCTGGCCGGGTAGGCCAGGACAGTTTCGGCCATGGCCCAGGAGGTAGCGAACACGACGTCCCCATCCAGAATGTAGCGCACATCGGGTGAGGGAATGAAATGAATGGCAATACGCGGATCCAGGGCTTGCCAGTCAGGCGATGGACGGGTCAGGCGCCGATAGATAAAACCGAGATAGGTCCGCAGCTTGCGATAGATTCCCTCGGGAGGCGGCATCCCTGCGACGTCCCGGCAATAGTAGATCGCCACGTCGTAGCCACGCGCCACCAGATGGTTGGCATACTCGTAGACAACGCGATACCCCCCGATGGGCAAACGCGGAAAGCTGCCCAGGATGAAGGAGATTTTCACCGAGCGGTTCCCAGGAGCCTGTGGTCGCCATTCATACCCACTTGCATTCGATGCGGGAACGAGGCAGCAAGGAGGAGGCAACGAGACAGTACATGTTGGTACGGTGAGGAGCCGACGACGCAGCTAACGAAGTTACCGCGATGAATGCAAATGGGTAGCAGACGTGACGCAGCATGCGCACGACACCACCAGCGGGAAAAAAAGCGTCTGTCAGGGAGCATGGCTTTTGTTCAGATGCTTCTTGATGGTGGCAATGGCAAGCAGCTTGAAAAAGGGCGGCATCCAGTAGCGCATGCTCCAGCCGGTCGCCCAGGTGTTGGAGCAGCCGCGACAATTGGCCACGACAGTGCGCGCCTCGGCCATCTTCTTGCTGTGCCAGATCTCTTCAAAGGAGGCCTCGCGCAAATTGCCGATCCGGGTCTCCGAATAGCGCAGACAAGGCGAAATATCGCCATTCGACCGCATCAGGAAAAAGCTCTTCAGGCTGGCGCACTTGAAGGGGAACTGACCCTGATGCAGCAGGCTCAGAAACAGCTCTTTCTGGAACGACGGCTGGATGGACTCCAGGGCCTGGATCATCACCCGCATCTCTTCGTTGGCATCGCCATGGGCATCGGCAAAGTAGGCAAAGTTGCCTGGGGAGTTGTTGGAGTAGTACTCGAACTCCTCGAACATTTGCGGCAGAAAGCGCAACCCCAACCCGCAGACATAGCCAGCCACCTCATCGAGGTTTCCGGCAGTCTTGGGCGAGAGCGTATAACCGACAGTGACGGTCAGCTTGTCGCTGCCGGACGCATCCCGCATCCGGATCAACTCCTTCAGGAGGGCATCCACCTTGCCAAAATTGCCTTTGACGCCACGGGCTGCGTCATGCCTCTCGTCCAGGCCGTCCAGGGAGACGCCAACGATGAGCCGCATGCCTTTTTCCAGACACTTGCGGGTGGTATCCAGCACCCGTTCGGGCAACAGGCCATTGGTACTCAGGGAGAACTGGGCATCGGGGCAGACATTGCGCTGGATGGCCAGCATGTTGTCGGTGATACCGGAACGCAACACCGGCTCGCCGCCGGTGATGATGACATCGTTCAGGTGGCGAAATGCACCGCTGGAGAAGATCCGCTCGATCTCCTCGTTGGTCATATCCTTGGTGCCCTTGTTTTGCCAGATATTGCAATGGACACATTTGGAGTTGCAGCGGTCGGTGATTTCGTAGACGACGTGTTCCAGCTTGGGCAGTTGCTGCAAGGACTCGCGCAAGGCCGTTTGGGAGGAGCGCAGGAAGAAATTCCCAAAGGCCTTCATTTCGCGAATCATCGGGCAACTTTCCAAGCGTAAGTGTCATCAGGAGCGGGCAGAAGCCTTGTCCAATCTGCTTCTGACACCATTGACGACATAGTCTACAAGAATCGACATAAAGCCGAAGATATCTTTCCAGCGCCTGACGAGGGCGTGAAGCTTCTGTCCGGGGCCGTAATTGACAAGCCAGTTGGCGATCCCCTGCAAGCGACGCAAATCCCTGCCGGTCCACTCGGGGGTTTCGATCTGGGGGACGCCCGTGGTCATGTTCTCAGCCGAGGCCTGCGCTGTCAAGTAACCTTTTGCAATGGCCTCGTCATAAAGCCGGGTGCCAAACAGGGGCGTGGCGATGTGAAAACCGGCCCGATTCATACCCAACCGCTTGAGTTTGTAAGCATAGAGGATGGTTCCCCAAATGTCCGATTTTTTTTCGCCGATCAACCCCATGACGAACGAGCCATCGACGGCGACGCCATACCGGGCGAAAAGTTTGACCGACACCTCGACATCCTTGAGGTCCATTTTCTTTTGAATGATATTGTTCACGACATGCTGGACACCCGACTCCGGCGCCACGAACACCCGGCGACACCCCGACTCGGCCATGCTGCGGATGAGGGGTTCGCCCAGCTTGTCGGCACGGATGCCGTTGGGCGTACTCCAGGAAAACTGGTACTGGCGATCCAGGATCCGCTGGCACATGTCGTGGATGCGCTCCTGACGAAAGGTCAGGTTGTCATCCTCGAAGTTGATGTGTTTGACACCGTACTGCTCGACCAGACGTTGGACCTCCAGCATGACGTTGTCGATGCTGCGGGTACGAAATTTTTTGCCCATGGAGAGGTGAATGCTGCAAAAGTTGCAGTTGTAAGGGCACCCCCGGCTGGTGATCATGCTGGCCCAGCGATGGTGGTAGACATAATCCTTCCGCGCACCCGCACCCCCCTCGAAGGCGTCAAAGTACAACTGCATGGGCAACAGATGGTGTGCCGGCAGGGGAATGGTGTCCAGATCATTGTTCATGGGCCGGGAGGGGGTCAGCCTGGCCTCGCCGCCTTCCTTGTAGCCAATGCCTTTGATGGCGGGCAGGGCGGCCAGGTCGTTCGTCTCGATGGCGCGCACCAGCTCCACCATGGTCGCCTCTCCCTCGCCGATCACCACATAATCGACCTGTTTTTCGTTCAGGGTTTCCAGCGGACGCACCGAGGGGTGCGGACCGCCCAGAATGGTGACGATGGCCGGGTTGACCTCCTTGGCGATGGCCGCCACCTCCAGGGAGCAAGCCGCGTTGGTGGAAAAGGGGATGGTCACGCCGACGATATCCGGGGAGGCCTGGACAATGCGCTCCCGGATTTCGGCAAAAGTCAGCCCGATACCGAGCTGGTCACCCCCCTTGGCGACGCGATTCCACCCCTCCACATTGGCATCGAGAATGCGGATATCGTGGTCATGCTCCAGCGTGGCGGCGATATAGGCGATACCCAGCGGTTGAAAGATCAGGGGATCTCCCACGGCTTTGTTGTTGTGCAGGGGGGGGTTGATCAGCAAGATTTTCATGGCTGGGATCCCTTGATGGAGGGCGTGACACCGCTGTTGCGTCGCAAAAGGCGCATGACCACCCCCCAATCCTCCTGGTTGATGCCCCGCACCAGCACCATGACACCCACATAGATCAGCGAAGAGAGAACAATGGCCGCATACATGTTGATGTAGGGGGTCAACAGCCCGATACTGGCCGCAGCCACCATGGCGGAACCGGCAACGCGCACAAAGTGCCTGCCGAACTGGCCACGCAACAGGCCATCTTCAAACTTGAAGCGGGATCGGGATGCCGCCACCACCACGGCCAGGGTGATCACCGATTCCGAAACCACCGTGGCCATACTGGCACCGATAAAACTGTAACGCGGAATCAACACCAGGTTGAGCAAGACGTTGGTCGTGGCAGCCGCACCGCAAATCTTGGTCAACAACAGCTGCTGATTGGTGGATTCCAACAAGCGCACGAAGGCCCCGTTGATCGACATCAACACGCAACAGATCATCAAAATGCGCAAGGCCGCCGCCGATGGCGCATAGGCATTGCCAAACAGCAGCCGCACCAACTCGTCGGAAAACATGGCCACTTCCATGGCAACAAGAGAGCCGATCACCAGCAAATACTTGTAATACTTGAAAGAGACATTGCGCAAATGGTTGGGATCGGTCTTGAACATTTGCGCCATGACCGGAAAAATCACCACACTGACCACCGAAGGAATAAACAGGGTCACCAGGAACAAACGATAGGCGGCATTGTACCAGCCAACCACGGCATCGCCATGCGTCAGGGAGAGCATCACCGTGCCAATCCAGTGATAGATGATTTCAAAGATGCCCACCAGGCCAAAGGGGGTGGCTTCGCGGATTTTTTCCCGGATGAACGCCCTGTCGACGCAAAAAGCGAGAGCGGGGTACTCCTTGCCATAAACCAGCATGCAGTAGGTCAAAATCAGCGTGTTGATGAGCAGATAGACCCAGGCAAGAAATATGACACCATGCCCTTGCCATTCAGCGAAAAAGGCCGTCCCCACCAGCACCACGCCCCGAAAGACCGTGGCGAAGGATTCAAAACGCAAATTCTGCTGCGACTGAAACACCGCATAGTAGTTGGTGACGATGGCATCCAGCAGAAAGGCAACGATGAGGATATAAACCACCTGCCGCGTCAGTTCCGGATAGCCCATCACGTTGACCAGCACCCCCATCACGCCAGCGACCGGAATGGCCAGCAACACCTTCAGGGCAATGATCCTGCCGGTGTAGTCGCCGATGGCCTCAGGCTCCCGTGCCAGGTCGCGAACATGCACCTTGCGCAAACCAATATTGACAATGCCGCCAAAAATGCCGGTAAACACCAACCCGAACGAAAGGATACCAAACCCCTCCGGCTTCAAAATGCGCGCAATCACCAGCATGTAGACGAAATTGAGCAACTGCGCCATGAACTGGGCAGACATGATGTAGAAAAAATTTTTGGCGATTGTCTTGATGTTGACCATGATCCACTATCTACTAGAGGCAGTCGGCGAGGCCACGCCCATCCGGCGGTTCTGACCCGGCAACAGAAACCCATCCCCTCATGTTGGTAGGCATTGGCCATCCTGTCAATGCATCAGGTCCGGCTGCGCCACCATGCGATCGTTTCCGCCAGCCCGGTGTGCAGGTCATGGCGCGGCGACCACCCCGTCTCCCCCGTCAGGCGGCGCACGTCGGCGACCACCAGGGGGGGATCGTCGGGCGGTACGGCCACCGCACCCAGGCGGATCAGGTCGCGGCGCCCGAGCCGGTCGGCGATGGCATGGATGATCTCCCGCAACCGCACCGGCTGGCCGGAAGCGATGTTGACCACCCCTGCGGCGGGACTCTCCAACAGGGCGGCAAATCCGGCGGCGACATCCTCGACGTGCAAAAAGTCGCGTATCTGGTTGCCATGGGAACAGGAGGCCGTTTCGCCGCGCAGCAGGCTCTGAATGACGTAGGGCACCAGGCGGCTGGGATACTCGTGCGGACCATACAGGAAAAAGACCCGACCGCAGGCCGCACTGAGACCTGCCCGGGCGGCAAACCCCTCGGCGATGCGCCACAGGCTGTTCTTGCAGATTGAATAGAGCGTTTTGGTCCGCACCGGCGTGGTCTGCTCCGAGCAAAATCCATACGACCAGTCATACTCGGCGCACGATCCGGCCAGGACCAGACGCTGCCCCCCCCGCGCCTGAAACCCCTCCAGCAGGGCCAGACCGGCCTGGACCCAGCGCAGATTGTCGGGTGTGGTCCAGTAGGTTCCGGGGGTGGCATTCCAGGCCAGATGCAGCAGGTGGGTGGGACGCACACCATCCAGGACGCGCTCCTGATCGGCCATACTCAGCAGGTCGAGCGGGTGCCAGGTCACCTCCCGGGGAATGGTGGCATCGTCGAGCCGGTCAAGAGCCGTGGCATGGACCTCATAACCCCGTTCGTGGAGATGCCGCACCACCTGGCGACCGATAAAACCCGAGGCGCCGGTAACCAGAACCCGCCCCTTCATGGCACGAACGCCGGGTAGGAGCGGTCCCTCTCCGACAGAATACGCTCGCCCACAGGCCAGTCGATGCCCAGGGCGGGATCGTTCCAGACCACGCCACGCGCACACTCGGGATGAAAAAATTCGGACATGAGATAAAACAGCTCCGTTTCCGGCAAAAGCGTCTGGAAACCATGCGCAAAACCGGCTGGAACATAGAGCGCCCGGCGGTTGACGGCACTCAACTCCACCCCGATCCAGCGCGTATAGGTGGGGGATGCGGGCCGCAGATCGACGATCACATCATAGATGGCCCCGGCGGTGCAACGGACGACTTTGATCTCCGCGTGGGGAGAGGACTGATAGTGCAGACCGCGCAGCGTCCCCTTGGCCGCGTTGAAAGAGATGTTGTGCTGCACCCAATGGTCGTTCAAACCATGGGTCCGAAACTCCTTTTCGCAGAAAGCGCGGGCGAAAAACCCCCGCTGGTCATGCAGGGGTTCGGGTTCGATGAGCCAGGCACCCGCCAGGGCGGTCTCCTGAAACAGCATGGTCGCCTCGTCTCAAAGGATGCGCAGTTCCGGAACCGCGATGACAAACCGCCCCCCCCACTCCCGCACCTGGGCCAGCTGGGCGATGATCTCCTCCTGCAAGTTCCAGGGCAGGATCAGGATGTAGTCGGGCCGCGCCTCGGTGATCGCCTCCGGCGCCCGGATGGGGATTCGCGTTCCCGGCAGATAGAGACCCTGCTTGTGCGGGTTGCGATCCACCGTGAAGGGGATCGACTCCGGCGTCACGCCACAATAGTTGAGCAGCGTATTGCCCTTCGCCGGGGCGCCATACCCCACCACCGTGCGACCGGCCATCCGGGCTTCGTGGAGAAATTTGACAAGATCGTCACGAATCCGCTCCACCTGCTTTTGAAATGCGCCATAAGTCTCGATACGGTCATAGCCCAGACTGCGCTCCCTCTGGGCCAGCTCCGTCACGGCGACAGAAACGGTCTTGCTGGCATCTTCCCGATGGGAGGCATGAATACGCAACGAGCCACCGTGCGTAGGCAGTTCGTCGACATCGTGGATGACCAAGCCATGTTTGGCAAACACCTCCCGCACGGTCAGCAGGGAGAAATAGGAGAAGTGTTCATGGTAGATGGTGTCAAACTGATTGCCCTCGACCAACCTCTGGAGATGGGGAAACTCCATGGTGATGACACCGGCAGGCTTCAGGGCAATCTTCAGGCCGGCGACAAAATCATTCAGGTCGGGAACGTGGGCCAGCACATTGTTGCCGATCAGCAGGTCGGCCTGGAAGGCTTGCCCGGCCAGCATCCGGGCCGTCTCCGTACCAAAAAAACGCACCCAGGTGGCGATGCCCTTGTCGATGGCCGAACGCGCCACATTGGCCGCCGGCTCCACCCCCAGGACAGGAACGCCCCGCTGCTGGAAAAATTGCAGCAGATAGCCATCGTTGCTGGCGATTTCGATCACCTGACTGCCGCCATGCAGCCCCAATTTTTGGACCATCCGCCCGGCGTAGGCGTCCATATGCCGGAGCCAGGAGTCGGAAAAGGAGGAAAAATAGGCATAGTCGCTGAAAATATGGTCCGGCGTGGCGAACTCCTCCAGCTGGACGAGAAAACAGGATGCACAGACCCTCGCGCAGAGCGGAAAGAAAGGCTCTTCCCGGTCCAGCTGCTCCGGCTTCAAAAAGCCGTTGGAGAGCGGGCTTCGTCCCAGATCGGCCAAGATGACGCGGACGGGCCGACCACAAAAGCGGCATTCAGGCATGGTCATGGCGGGAGCTTATCTCCTGGTAGGACGCGATTTGTTCCATACAGACAGCGCGCATATCCTCGCGACGGCCATGGCGACGATACCACTCCAGGGTATGGGTCAAAACCTGGTCGAGGTTCCAGGCCGGAAACCACTTGAGGCGGGCCTTGGCCTTGCTGCTGTCCAGTTTGAGCAGGGTCGCCTCGTGGGGGTGTGCCCCCTGGTCCAGTGTCCAGGCCGCACCCTCTCCCCAGCGTTTGACCAGCTGCTCGACGATCCAGATGACGGGTTTGGCATCGCTGTCATCGGGACCAAAATTCCAGGCCTCGGCGAAGGTATGACCATCGGTTGCGTGGCACAGTTGTTCGGCCAGCATCAGGTAGCCGCGCAGAGGTTCGAGGACATGTTGCCACGGGCGGGTCATGGCCGGATTGCGGATCAAGACCGGCTCACCCTTGGAAAACGAGCGCATGATGTCGGGGATGAGTCGATCCGTTGCCCAATCCCCCCCGCCGATGATGTTGCCGACCCGCACCGAGGCTATGGCCGGGGGTCGTGTGCCACCCTCCCCGGGGGTAAAATAAGAGTGCCGGTAGGAGCCGATGAGAATCTCGGCGGCGGCCTTGCTGCTGCTGTAGGGGTCATGGCCGCCCAGCCGATCGATCTCCCGATAGCCCCAGTGCCAGCCGTTGTTTTCGTAACACTTGTCCGTGGTCACCAGCACGGCGGCGCGTACCCCCCCGGCATGGCGGATCGCTTCCAGCACATGGAGGGTGCCCATGACGTTGCTGGCGTAGGTTTCGACCGGCGCCTGGTAGGAGTAGCGGACCAGGGGTTGTGCCGCCAGATGAAAAACCACCTCGGGTTGCACCTCCTGCACGAGCCTTTGCAGCCGTTCCGCCTCGCCAATGTCACCGATCTCGTGGCGGACGCCGTCGGCGACCCG
The DNA here is from genome assembly GCA_015229045.1 of Magnetococcales bacterium. Next base: position 5,857 of record JADGCJ010000069.1, on the reverse strand, counting down.
TGCCACCTCGAACAGGTTAGGCTGGCTGGGTGGCGCGAGGGCATAGCCGGTCACCCGTGCCCCCAGATGCGCGAGCCACAGGGTCAGCCACCCGCCCATGAAGCCTGTATGGCCCGTGACCAGAACGCGCTTTCCTTGCCAGAACACAGGGGTGATCACCAGCGTCTCCAGGGGGCCTGGCCGCTCTGCCACAGGCCTTCCAGGTAGCGTTTGTCGCGCAGGGTATCCATGGGTTGCCAGAATCCGTCGTGCTGGTAGGACATCAGCTGCTGTTGCTCGACCAACGCCTCCAGGGGATCCTGTTCCCAGACCGTCATGTCGTCAGCAATGAGATCGATCACCTTGGGCGACAGGACAAAGAAACCGCCGTTGATCAGCCCCTGATCGCCGGATGCTTTCTCCTTGAAGCGTTTGACGCAGCCATTCTCCTCCTCGACGGCGCCAAACCGGGCCACGGGGCGGGTGGTGGTCATCGTGGCCAGCTTGCCATGCTGGTGATGGTAGGCGATGGTCGCGCTGATGTCGATGTCGGCGACGCCGTCCCCGTAGGTGAAACAAAAGCAGGAATCCTGCTCCACATAGCGGCGCACCCGGCGCAACCGCCCCCCGGTCATGCTCTCGACGCCCGTATCCACCAGGGTGATGCGCCAGGGTTCGGTGTGACAGTTGTGGAATTCGACGTTATTGTCGACAAGATTGAAGGTGACATCGGAAACATGCAGGAGATAATTGGAGAAATACTCCTTGATCATGTATCCCTTGTAACCACAACAAATGATGAAATCGTGGATACCGTGGCTTGAATAGATTTTCATGATATGCCAGAGAATGGGCTTATCGCCAATCTCCACCATGGGCTTCGGCTTGGTGTCCGTCTCTTCGCTCAACCGTGTCCCCAGGCCACCGGCCAGAATCACTGCCTTCATGTGAAAAATCCCCTGAACAAAACTCCCCCCCGAATACACTCCCCTACAGATCAAGAACGACATGGCCGTTCCTTGCCAAGGCAGGAACGGCCACGCTTGCAACGGTCACAACCAGTTAACTGTTCCAGGCACCAGACCCTCAGTTCCAGCCGGCCGCTTTCTCGCACGCAGTTCTCTCCTGGGGATGCGACTTCTCCCACTGGGTGATCGACTGCGTCTCACCTTCGCTCATTTTGTCGTTCATGCAGGTGCAATATTTGCTGACGACATCGGGGGCCACTTTGGCGTCGGCATTGTCGTTCAGACACTTCGAGATCCACTTCATATCGTCGGCACCGGCATAGGCCATACCGCTCAGCAGCATCGAACCAACAAGGGCAATCGCAGCGTGTTTAAATTTCACAGTATTCACTCCCATGCTTGGATTTAAACTCGCCCGAATATGGACACGCCCGGCCAGCTTGTCAAGCGATTCTTTTGTCAAGCCACACATTCTGATAGTTCAGAATTTGTAGCCGTAATTGACCCTGAAGCCGGTATATCCTCCACCAAACGTGTAGGTCAGGCCAAGCTTGTTATCCTTGTAGGTATAGTTGCCAATGGTCATGTCCGTGGCGAGAGCAAAGCCGACATCGGTCGAACTGTTGATGTACACATCGTCGCCACCAAAGTAGGTATTGACCGCAAAGACCTCCCCCGTTACTTTCTTGGAAATAATGTCGGTGGGCAATTTTCTTTCATAGGCAAGACCATTTCTGAGAACATAGTTGCTCAAATCATAATCGGTCTTGTATCCCCCGACTTCGATGGCGTAGGTCTTCATGTAGCTGACCATGTTACCCATCATGATCTTTGAACCGTCATCCGGAACCCGGTAGGTGAAATCGCTGATGAGCGACCCGGAATAGACGCCGGAAATGGCCCCCATGTCCCTCGATCCCCCCACACCGTCACGCAGGTAGCCGGTGATGTTCCAACCTTTTTGAATGGGAGTCTTAAGCCCAATCCCCAAAGTGCCGCTGTAGGATTTGGACGATTCAGTTTCGATCATGGTGAGGGGGGCATCGACAAGCAGAGTAAACTTGTCGATCTTTTTCGCGTAGGAGAGTGGCAACGTGGTCGTCGTTGTCTTGAAACCGTTGCTGCTGAACTGTCCATAGCGTATTTCAGCACCAAACAATCCGGGGTTGGTGACTGTGCCGCCGGTCTCGCCGGATTTTTCGGCCTCGCCAGTTTGTTCGATCTCTTTTTCGTTCAAGCCGATTCCGGTGGCACTCATGAAATCGGTCGCCGCCATCTGCGACATCAAGCTGTTCGGGTTGCCGGCAATGGGATCGATGGGGGTCGATTTGGCGTATTCACGAAACAGTTTGGAGAGGAGATCCGGATTGTTCTTGAACCAATCCTTCAACATGCTCTGGCTTTCGCTGCGTGTCGCCCCATTGAATGTCTGGCTGATACCCAGTGTGGGGATGCTGAACTGCAATGCCGACGAATTGGCCAGGTAGGTCGAATTGGCCGTCACACCGCGCAGATTCATGACGGCGGTGGCCGCTGAGCTGGTCGTGTAACCAGCGATGTTCAAACTTTCAATGGGGGTGGTGACCAGGCTCTCCAGGTCGTTCCGGCTCACGGAGCCTGTCTGTGCTCCCGAAGTGGCCGTAAAGGTGTAAACATCGGCTGCGTGAGCGGTACTCCCGGTCAAGGCAGCAGCCAGGACCAGGAGCGATTTTGTCATTTTTCTCATAAGTGAACTCCTTTGCTTGTCTCTATCGAAAACAGACCCTGCACAAAAACCCTGAACGCTCAGTGGTTCTCTTGCATCAGGAAGGAGTCCTAGCAAAAACTCAGCCAGAGGGTTGATTCCAATTCCAGATCAAGATGGATGCGAGGCGACAACGAGTGAGCGGCGCAGATCAAGACTCAATTGGTGGGCCGTCAAACCCTCACTTGCCGCCAGACGGGAAGCGGACGGAGCAAGGGCATCCAGCGAGGCCTTCGTGCAACCCATCAGACTGGTGCGTTTTATAAAATCGAACACGCCCAAGGGACTGGAAAAACGCGCCGTACCACTCGTCGGCAGGACGTGGCTGGGACCGGCAACGTAGTCTCCTATCGCTTCCGGGGTATGGCGTCCCAGAAAGATGGCCCCGGCGCTGCCGATGTGGGGCAAGAGGCTCTCCGGATCGGCGACGGCCAGTTCCAGGTGTTCGGGAGCAACCCGTGTTGCCAACACACAGGCCTCGTACAAATCTTTGACAAGAATGATGGCCCCACGTCCGGCCAGGGATCGTTCGCAAATGGCACGGCGTCCCAAAATGACAAGATGATCTGTCAGGGCCTGTTCCACGGCGTCGGCCAGGCTGGATGAATCGGTCATGAGGATGGCCTGGGCCGACGCATCGTGTTCAGCCTGGGAGAGAAGGTCCGCCGCCAACCAGGATGGATCGTTGTCGTGATCGGCAATGATCAGAATTTCCGAAGGACCGGCGAGCATGTCGATGCCCACCTGCCCGAAAAGTTGTCGTTTGGCCGTGGCGACATAGATGTTCCCCGGACCAACAATCTTGTCGACCGATGGAATCGTCTGGGTCCCCAGGGCCAAGGCGGCCACCGCCTGGGCACCCCCGATGCGAAAGATCTGTTCGATTCCGGCAATCCGGGCTGCCATCAGGAGCAGGGGATTGACAACACCATCCGGTGTCGGCACCACCATGGCCAGATCGGTCACCCCGGCTACGCGGGCAGGAATGGCGTTCATGAGAACGGTGGAAGGATAGGTGGCCAAACCACCCGGAACGTACACGCCCACCCGTTGCAGAGGTGTCAGGCGTTGTCCCAGCAGAGTACCTGTGGCATCGCGAAAAGAGTGGACACCCATCTCCGGCATCTGCCACCGATGATAGGCCTGGATGCGTTCTGCGGCCAGTTCCAGGGCTGCCCGTTCTCCAGACGTGGTCTGGTTGGCGATGCGGTCGATTTCCACCCGGGAAAAGGCCAGGGTTGCGGGGGTAAGGTCGACCCGATCGAAGCGGCGGGTATACTCGATCAGGGCCTGATCGCCTGTCTGTCGCACGGTGGCGATGATGTCGGCCACGGTCTGTTCCACAACCGACATCTCCCCGCTTTCCCAACGCAAAAGTCGATCAAAATCATCATAGAAACAAGAAGATTTTGAATCAAGACGACGCACGGAAGTCCGGGACATGGAAATCTCCTGCACGGGGTCCGGGTTGAAAGCAACGAACGAAGTCAAAGCGAGAGAGCCGACATCCACAGCCGGGAGCCCCCCGGTGAAAGTCGCTACGTGACTCACACGGTAACAAAACGGCACAATTCAATGGCTCAGGCGATGAATATCAGCCCCCAGGGCCATTAATTTCTCTTCAATGCGCTCATAACCCCGATCGATGTGATAGACCCGGGAGATGTAGGTTTCGCCGGAAGCCGCCAGGCCGGCCAGGACCAGGGATGCCGACGCCCGCAAATCCGTGGCCATCACGGGTGCGCCGCGCAATTTGGCACCACCCCGAACCACGACCGTATTGCCCTGCAGCGTGATATCGGCACCCAACCGTTGCAATTCCGACACGTGCATGAAGCGATTTTCGAAGATGGTCTCCGTCACGGTACCCGTACCAGTCGAGATGCTGTTCAGGACCAGCATTTGTGCCTGGAGGTCGGTTGGAAAACCCGGATAGGGGAACGTGGTGATATCGACAGAGCGCAGGGAACCGCAGGTTGTCACGCGCAAGGTGTCCGGCCCCTCCTCGATCACCACCCCGGCTTGACGGAGTTTGGCGATAGGGGCCTCCAGAATGTGAGGATCGGTGCGTGTCAGGGTCACATCTCCCCCGGTGATGGCTGCTGCGATCATAAACGTTCCGGTCTCGATACGATCCGGCAGAATGTGATGGTGTGCGCCCTGCAGACGCTCGACACCCTCGATGCGGATGCTGTTGGTGCCGGCCCCTTCGATGCGCGCCCCCATTTTGTTGAGGAGTCGCGCCAGATCGACCACTTCAGGTTCGCAGGCGGCATTTTCCAGAACAGTACGGCCATCGGCCAGGGCGGCGGCCATCATCAGGTTTTCCGTCCCGGTCACGGTCACCAGGTCAAGGACAATGGATGCCCCGTGCAGGCGCTTGGCCCGAACCTTGATGTACCCCTCTTCCAGACAAACCTCCGCTCCCATGCTCTCCAATCCCTTGAGGTGGAGATTGACAGGTCGCGTACCAATGGCGCACCCCCCCGGCAGTGATATCTCCGCCTGACCATGGCGGGCCAGCAGGGGGCCCATGACCAGGACCGACGCCCGCATGGTCCGGACCAGATCGTAGGGTGCGCGGGTGTTATGGATGCCCGAGCAATCGATCTCCACGCCCAGTCGTTCATCAATGGTGATGGCTGCCCCGTGCTGGCCCAGCAGCTCCAGCATGGTGGTAACATCACGCAGATGGGGAATGTTGGAGAGCATCAGCGGCTTATCTGTCAACAAGGAAGCCGCCAAAGCCGGCAGGGTGGCGTTTTTCGCGCCACTGATGGGGATGGACCCCACAAGGGGTTTACCCCCGCGTACAAGAATTCTATCCATGGGCTATTTCTACCAAATTCCGACGACCCTGGGCAAGAGTTGCAGCAAGAAAGTTTGCGCGGGATTGATTCAGCACTTGAAATTTGATGGCGAAAAGTGTTACCAACGGGACGTAGCAGGTTGATGGAAAAGATCGCCTCATGGGGGTGAAACGGCTTCGACGGGGTATCGAAAGGCTTTGACGGCGACCCGGCATGAGTTCGGCCGTAACAGGCTCATAACCACAATTGCCAACGACGAGTTCTACGGCGAAGCTCTCGCCGCCGCCTAAAACGGTGACGGAGCGGGGCCCCGACCTGGGCCCGGCAACGGAAGTCTTAAAACAGGGTCAAGCCGG
>JADGCJ010000068.1 GCA_015229045.1 Magnetococcales bacterium | reverse complement strand
CACAGCCCTTCCTGGACCATCCCAGTCTTTCAATAGTTAAAAAACTACGCATCCCGGAATGGATTCTATTTAATAAAAAAATTTTATCAAAACCGTGACTCTTTCAGCCAACGCCAGGCCGTCTCGACAATAGTCTCCAAAGAACTGAACCTGGGTTGCCAACCCAGCTCCCGCAAGGCACGGCCACAATCCCCCACCAGCAAAGGCTCATCCCCAGGACGACGCGGACCCACCACCACCGGAACCATACGCCCGGTGACCTTTTCGACCATGGCCAACACCTGCAAGACCGAATAACCCTCGCCCGCACCCAGATTGAAGGCATGGCTAACCTCCCGTTTGGAAAGTCGATCCAGGGCCTCCAAAGCCTGGACATGGGCCACAGCCAGATCGGTGACATGGACATAGTCGCGAATGCACGAACCGTCCGGCGTGGCATAATCGGTGCCCAAAATGGTCAGAGGGGGGCCACGACCGGCAACGGCAGCCAGGGCCAGCGGAATCAGATGGGTCTCGGGGAGGTGATCTTCCCCGGTTTCGCCATCGGGATCGGCGCCGGCGGCATTGAAATAACGCAAGGCAATCGAACGCATACCATGCGCCTGACCAAAGTCGGCCAACATGCGCTCGACACAATGTTTGGTGAAGCCATAGGGATTGGTGGGAATACAAGGATGATCTTCGACCAGAGGCAGTTGCCGGGGCTGGCCATAGACCGAGCAGGAGCTGGAAAAAACAACCCTGTCAATGTCATGATCCCGCAACGCCTCCAGCAGGGAGAGCGATCCTGCCACATTGTTGCGATAAAATCGGCCCGGATCGATCACAGAGTCGCCGACGGAGGTGAAGGCGGCAAAATGGAGGACCGCCTCGGGACGATAAACCGTCAAGACCCTGGTCAGGGTCGCCCGGTCGGCCAGATCACCCGCTTCGAGAGGCCCCCAACGCACCAGGTGCCGATGCCCGGTGATCAGGCTGTCATAAGTGACCGGAAGATGGCCGCGTCGCGACAACTCCTTGCACACATGGCTGCCGATATACCCTGCACCACCCACGACCAGAATGACCGACATGACGACAAATCCCACTATGGTTTTTTTATATTTTAAAAGTGGTTTGGGGAGTCTGAAGGGGAGGCTCCTCCTGCCCCCTCAGCGGGGGTTCGGGGGCGACGCTCCCGGCAAAAACGTGTCAGACGGTTACCTCGTCATTGCGGATGATCGTGGTGTCTGTGCGTGTCGGCATTGTTACGGATGATCGTGGTGTCCGTGCAGATCGGCATGGTGATGGTCGTCGAGATGTTCCCGGGCGATGCTCCGGTAACGGCAACCATCACAGGTCATGCCCGGGACATTGCCCGAACGCAGCTCGCCGAGACGTTGATCGACCAGGTCGCACAGCAGATCGTCAATGCCCAGATAGCCAGCCGCAACCAGGGTCAGGCCAGGATATTGACCCTGCAAGCGCTTCACCTGGCGATCGATGCGATGGATCAGACGTCCGGTGAACAGGTAATAAGGCAGCACCACCACCTGCATGGCTCCCAGGCGCATCTGCCGTTGGACCATGCGTTCCAGACGCGGATCGGTGACCCCCGTGAAGGCATAATCGACCCACTCGTGCGCGGTGGTTTCGTACAGCCAGCGCGCCATGCGGGCCACCTCGGCGTTGGCTCCCATGTCCGACGATCCCCGGGCAAGGAGAATGACGCCGGTCGTCAGGGGATCGGGCATATCCATGTCGGCCATCGCCGCGTGCAGGCGCAGGCGCAGCAGCTTGAGAATGTTCTCTTCCGCTCCCAGCGGGCGGGCGTAGCGCAACTCCACCTGGGGAAAACGTTGCCGGGCTGTCGTCAAAAACTCCGGAATCTCCATCTTGACGTGACCGGCGGCGTTGAGAATCAGGGGAATCACCAGCACCCGGTCGGCATTCCGGGCGGCCTGTTCCAGTCCGGCAGGAATCAACGGGTCGGCAAACTCGATGAAACAGACCTCGATCCTGGCCCCGGGATGGCGTTTGCCCCAGTACTGGGCAAAGGCGACGACTTCGGCATTGCCTTCGGCGGCGCGGGAACCATGACCGACCAGTAAAATTGTTTCACGCATGCAGGGTTCCTGTCCGGTGCAAAAGGTGACGTGCCAAGGGGAGGTCGGCGAAAAAATCATGGCCGAACATGCTCCATTTCGCGCAAAAAGTCAAAACCTGGACTGAGAGTCAGTTTTGTTTTTGCATCCTGGGCAATATGACAAGGCGGGGTGGACAGGCCGTTGCAGAAGGGGCAAAATCAGCGTGGGGCAGGTCTCGGATGTTGGTTCCGTGTGGAGGAGTGCAGGCATGTCCATGATCAACATTGAATGGTCGGAAGAGCTGAGTGTGGGGGTCGAGGCGATCGATGCCGACCACAGGAAGCTTGTTTCCCTGGTCAATGAACTTTTCTCGGCCTTTTTCATTGGTGTCGGCGACGAGGCGGTAGGCGCCATCCTGACCGAGGTGATCGATTATACCCGGCACCACTTTGCACGTGAGGAGGCCTTGCTGAATCGATTGGGCAGCTCTGACCTCGCGTATCACGCCGAAGAGCATCGCCAACTCACCGAGCAGGTTCTGGCCATCTCCTGCCAGGGGGCTTCGGCGCTGAGCGAGGATGTGTTGCTGTTTTTGCGCGAGTGGCTGGCTCACCACATCATGGGAACGGACAGATCCAGTTTTCTGCCTTATCGGTCTGTGTGAGTTTTTCATTATCAAACGCCGATATCATGGATGTGCCTGGTTTGACGATCACGGAACTTGAGTCGGGTCGTGCTGAACGGGGCGGACTTGTGTTAACATGACGCGAACGGGGGAAACCTCCCTCCACCCCCCTGCATTGGAGAAGCATGCGTGGCTGTCTACAAGATTACCATCCATCGACGTGAAGCCGGGCGTATGGAGTCTGCCCCGGTCGGGCCGGCGGCGTTTGCCGTTCCCTGCGACGAGATCACCACCGACTATTACCTGGAATTGGCGCGTGAACTCACCGTCGAAGAGCGGGAGGCCCTGGTGGAGCTGCTCGCCCAGCCTCTGACCGAAACCGGCACCCATGATCATCCCCTGCAACGCGGAGAGGGGTTTCTGCTCCTGTACAAACGGGGTATTGTCGACAATCAGAACGACTCGTTGGTGCAGTTGTGTCAAAGTCATGGCTGGCCGGCGCTGGCCGGCAAGGTGGGACGCACCTATCATGCCCGCGATCCCAACCTCGCGCAGCGCCTGAAAAATACGGTGTTCAATGCCCAGATTCAGGAAATGTTCGATGCCGAGCCGCACTTTGCCCATCTCGCCCCGCAGGGCAACCGGGAGGCGGCCCGGAGCTGGGATCTGCGCGGCCTGGCACCAGGTGAACTGGCGGTCGTGGGGGTGGCGGATGGACGCAATCTCTCCTTGCCGCAAATGCAAAAGATCCAGGCGATTCAGAGGCAGCTTGGTCTCTCTTCCCTGACCGATTGCGTCCTGGAGGCCCTGGATGCCCGCTGGAGCGATCACTGTTTCCATACCACCTGGAAGAGTCTCGGCAACCTTTTGGGACGCCTGGCGCGTACCACCCGGGAGATGCACCATCCCAATGTCGTCAGCGCTTTTGTCGACAACGCCGGTGTGTGGGACTTTTATGCCGGGCACTGCCTGGTGATCAAGGCGGAGACCCATAATGGTCCGACGGCTCTGGCCCCCTATTTTGGGCAACTGACCAAGCTGGGCGGGGTGCTGCGCGACATTCTGGGGACGGGCCAGGGGGCTGATCCGATCGGCTCGTTCGAGTATACGGCAACGGGCCAGCTGCATGCCCCGGCTCTCATGCCCGGGCGTCCCACCGCACGGCAGATCGCCCTGGAGACCATCGAGGCCATCAAGGAGTATGGCAACACCTTCGGGGTGCCGATGATGGCCGCACGCATGGATTTTCATGCCGATTATCGGGGCAAACCCTTTGCCCTGGGGGGATCTCTGGGCATCATGCCGCTGGATCGTGCCCGGAAGGGGGTTCCGCAGCCTGACGATCTTTTGCTGCTCATCGGCGGCTTGACCGGCAACGATGGCATCCATGGCGCTTCGGCCAGCTCCGCCGGGGCGAGCATGGACAACAGTGCCGTCCAGATCGGTTCACCCCTGGAACAGATCAAGTTTCGCTACGCCATTCTCGAACTGCGCGATGCCGATTGCATCCGTGCCATCACCGATGTCGGTGGCGCCGGACTCAACAGCGCCGTCGGCGAAATGGGCGAACCCGTGGGGGTCTGGCTCAATACGGCCCTGGTGCCGCTCAAGATCGCCGGTCTGGCGACCTGGCGCATCCTTTTGTCCGAGTCCCAGGAGCGGATGGTATTGGCCGTTCCGCCGGAAAAACGGGTGCTGGCTCAAACCATCCTCGAACGCCATCTGGTTCGGCACACGGTCATTGGTCGTTTTACCGGGCGTGGGCATTTTACGGTCATCCATGATCCGGACTTTGTGGTGGATCGGGTGGTGGCGACACCGGGTGCCGACCTGCCCCTCTCCGGCGAGATTGGCATGGACCTGCCGTATGATGCCATCGCCGATTCGCCGCTGCCTGTCCTGGAGGTCAACGCCCCCGCTGATCCGGACCCGCCTGCCGATCCCTGGCCTCCCTGTCCGGGCGAGCGGCTGGCGGATCATCTGGAGCGGATGCTGGCTGATCTTCGTCTGGCGGATCAGTCGTTTGCCACCTCGCAATATGACTCGACGGTTCAGGGCTGGACCTGGCAAGGCCCCACCTGCGGCGGTCGGTTTCAGGTTCCCTCGACCTATTGGGCGGGGGTGCCTTTGCCGGACCAGCCGTGTGCGGCGGTGTTCGGCTTCTGGTTCGAGCCGTGGCTGTTTGCCTGTCATCCGCAACGCGCTGCCCGACAGGGTTTCATGGCCTTGTTGCAAAAGATGGTGCTGGCCGGTTGTCGTCTCGACGATATTGGCCTGTGCGACAATTTTTACACCCCGGATCGCCATCCGCATGGACACTATTGGCTGGTGGCGATGGTCAACGAGCTGGAGCAGCTCTCGCGCCGCCTGCGCATCCCTTTCATCTCCGGCAAGGACTCCTCGGCGGGCACCACCCGTCTGCCCGATGGCAGCATGATTCATGTTCCTCCGGCGGTCTTTTTCTCGGCGGTGGGCAAGGTGCCGGATGTGGCCGGGTTGCGGCCCAATGGCTGGACTACGCCCGGTCATCTGCTCGTGCAGATTGGTCTGCCGACACCGGCCCCGGCGGGTACCCTGTTTGCCCGCATGACGGGTCTGGAGAGTCGCGGCGTCGACCTTCTCGATATCGAGGAGGCGGTGCGCTATCTGGAGCTTTTACAGGCGGTGCCGCCGGGTCTTTTGCGCAGTGCGGTGCCCATCGAGGCGGGGGGGATTCTGGCGCGTGTCGCCTTGTCGGCCCTGGCCAGCGAGAGGGGTGCCGATCTCGATCTCGACCCGACCCAGGATGGTGCGTTCCTCTTCCAGGAGCATCGTTGTGCCGCCCTGGTGGAGGTGGCGCCGGAGGATCTCCCTCGTCTGGATCCACTCCTGAGGCCCCGGGTCGTGGGTCGCATCACCGATCAGGCATGTCGGGTCCGGGTGGGCGAGCGGATCGTCCTCACCTCGGCAGCGATTCAGTTTTGGCAGAGGAGCTTCCAGGAGGGGTTGGTCCTATGATTCGCGTCAATGTCGCTTTTTTCCCGGGGACCAATTCGCATCGGGAGGCGGCGCTGGCCTTTGCCCGCGTCGGAGCCATACCGCGTTTCACCCATGTTCACGCCGTCATGACCGGCCAGGAGCGCCTCGACGATGCCGATATCATCTGTCTGCCCGGGGGATTCTCCTACGGCGACCATGTGCGTTCGGGGTTGGTGGCGGCGCACACCCTGCTGGCGCATGATCCCGGTCTGACCGACCGCCTGCGGCGCAAGCCGGTTTTATGTATCTGCAACGGGTTTCAAACGGGCATGGAACTGGGGCTGTTTGGTCGGGATGTGGTTCTGACCCGCAACAGGCGGGGAACCTTTCTGGATCGACCCCGGCAACCGCATCGGGTTGCCGAAGAGCATGGCACCTTTTGGCTGAAGGGTCTGGAAAACGCACTGTTGCACTTTCCCTGCGCCCACGGGGAGGGTCGCCTGCTCTTTACCGCACAGACCGACTGGCGTCCGGCCTTGCGCTATCCGCGCACAGCCAATCCGGATGGCTCCCAGGAGGATATTGCCGGCATCACCAGCCGCGATGGCTTTGTCCTGGGCATGATGAACCATCCCGAACGCGCCCAGGGGGATGAAAAAAATATGATGATTTTTCGCAATGCCGTGGCTGCGGTGCGGTGAATCGGGGATGTGGCCCAACAACCATGCAGCCTGAGTTATTCCAATTCCAGATCAAGCGTCTGCTTCGTTGACTGCCTCACTCACTCCTCGCCGTACCCAACACGTACTGTCTCGTCGCTCACTCGTTGTCGCCTCGCATCCATCTTGATCTGGAATTGGAATTACAGATCAAAATTTCCACCCGACAGGGGAAAATTCAGTGAAAAATGACCAGGGGGGTGCCATGACTCAAACCTATACGGGGCCATCATGTGCTCCCACCTTTCAACAGACACGCCCGCTTGGCGCAGGATACGCGCCAGAAGTTCTTTACCGATATCCCCCCGATGAGGATTGGGAATCCTGACAGAGACATCTCCCTGACTCATGAAGGCGTGTTTGCCACCTGACCAGGGACCGTCAAACCCCAGTCGCCGCAAATAGTGAATCAAGTCGTCTCGTCGAACCGGGCCGAACCTGGGCACTACGCAACTTCCAATATGCGCAGCGCCGTGCCGTCTATAACCGGAAGGGTGAGGTTTTTGCGGCATCCGTCTCAAAGCTCTTCTTCATCTTCGACGGCATTGTTGGTGCGGCGCACCTTTTCCATGTGTTCTTCTTTGGTTTTGCAATCGATGCACAGGTTGGTGACCGGGCGGGCCTCCAGGCGACGCAGACCGATCTCGACGCCGCAATTTTCACAGAAACCGTAGTCGTCCGCCTCGATGTCTTCCATGGTACGATCGATTTTGGAGATGAGCTTGCGCTCCCGGTCGCGGGTACGCAGTTCAAAGTTGCGGTCGGTTTCCAGGCTGGCCCGATCGGTGGGGTCGGCGAAGATCGCCTTCTCCTCGTTCATGACCGAGACGGTCTTTTCGGCCTCTTCGATCAGCTGATTCCTCCAATCCAGCAGGAGTTTGCGAAAGAAAGCGCGCTGGAGGGGACTCATATAAGGTTCGTCCGAAGAGGGGCGATACCCTTCTGGGACGCGAATATCGGCAATTTTGCTCATGGTGGTCTCTCCGGGGAGAAAATCCCTTTCTGCATCCAGAAGCGAGAGACCTTGTGCCTGGCCAGGGAGTTGACAACTGGTTGTTTGACCCGGGACGGAGATCCTCTCTCTTCCACGTCGATAAAACGGCGATATTAGAAGATTTTGTGCAGCGGGTCAATTTAAAAACCTGCACTCACAGGGCCTGCTGGCGCGGGGGAAAGATTTTTCCGGGGTTGAGGATGCCTTTGGGGTCGAACAGATCCTTGATGCGGCGTTGCAGGTCGAGGGAGTGCGGGGGAATCTCCCGGTCGATGAAGGCCATTTTCTGGATACCGACGCCATGCTCCCCGGAGAGGGTGCCATCCAGGGCCAGGACCAGGGAGAAGACCCGGTCGAGAACCGGCCCGACGTGATCCAGACTGTGAGGATTGTGGGGATCGGCCAGCAGGTTGACATGAATGTTGCCATTGCCGCCATGGCCAAAATTGACGATGGGAATGCCGCTCTCCCGGGCGATGGTGGCCAGGCCATCGATCAACTCCGGCAGGCGCGAAACGGGAACCACCACATCCTCGTTGATGCGGCGGGGGGCTATTTTTTTCAGGGTGGGGGCCATGGCATAGCGGGCCTCCCATACCTTGGCGGCTTCCTCCGGGGTGGTGGCTTGCAGCACTTCCAGGGGTTGGAAAGGTTCCAGGGCGGCGAGCGTGTGCTGTGCCAGGGTGGCGACGACGTCACTGTCGCCGGAGACCTCCAGAAGGAGCATGGCCCTGGCATCGTGGGGCAGGGCGACATTGCCTCCCTGGCGCAGAATGTCCAGGCAGGCCGGGTCCATGAACTCGATGGCTGTGGGGGGTGTCCCCTCGGCCATAAGGGCAGAAATGGCCTGAACCGCAGACGATACGGAAGCGAAAGCGGCGCGCAGCAGCCGCCGTGCGGCAGGCAGTGGAGCCAGACGCAGAATGGCCCGGGTGACGACAGCCAGGGTTCCCTCGGAGCCGATCAACAGGCGGGTCAAGTCATAGCCCACCACCCCTTTGGTGGTGCGTCCACCCGTCTGGATGAGGGTGCCATCCGGCAGAACGGCTTCCAGCCCGAGAACCCAATCGCGGGTCACCCCATAGCGGGGGGCGTTGGGACCGGCGGCGCACATGGCAATGTTGCCGCCGATGGTACAGGCGCGTGCCGAGGAGGGATCCGGGGGCCAAAAGAGCCGGTGTGGTTTCAAGGCGACCTGGAGATCGGCGTTGACCAGGCCGGGCTCCACCACCGCGAGGCGATCCTGGGGGCGAATTTCATGAATGCGGTTCATGCGTTGGGTGGAGAGAACCAAGCCCCCCCGCACCGCCAGGGCGCCACCAACGTTGCCGGTGCCCGCTCCCCGGGGAATGACCGCAACCCCCCTGGCATGACACAGGGCCAGAGTCTTTGCCACATCGTCGGTGGTGGTGGCGATAACGACGACCTGCGGCCGAAAGCGGATGCCGGTGTTATCCCAGGCGTAGGCTTCCAGGGCCGCCGGATCGGTGAGCAGTCGCGCCGATCTGGCCATGGCCCTATCCAGGGCCGACAAAAAACCTTCTGGCAGAGATGGCGGGAGGGGAGAGGAGACGCGCTTGCCGGGAGTGGTCATTTGACACGCTGGATGTCCGGCTCGATCTCAACGTAGGAGACCACCTTTTCCACGCCTGACACAGACTTGGTCACGTTCACGGCGCGATCCCGCTCCATGATGGTGGTTGCCACGCCGGTCAAATAGACCACTTTCTTGGTGGTTTGTACATGAATATTCATGCCATGGACGATCTGATCGGCCAGAAGCGCCACTTTGACTTTGTTGGTGATCCAGGCATCCTGGGCGACATCCGAGGCGGAGGCGTACTCCACTTTCAGTTCCGAGATCACTTCCCAGACGCCCATGGTATTTTTGGCGATGCGGATGGCCTCGGCGATCTCTTTTTCGGAGGCGGCGGTGCCGGTCAGCAGCACCTGTCCCAGATAGACCGACACGTCGATGTTGCCGACGTGAACGAGATCGCTGCGCACATAGGCGCTGCGAATCTTCATCGCCACCCAGTTGTCTTCCAGCACGTCCGAGGCATTGCGTTTTTTACTCGCCGGATTGGCATTGGCGGGCGGCTCTTCCTTGGCTTCAGGATTGACCGGATAGGCGTTCGGGTCGATGTCGATGTAGGAGACCACCTGTTTGACCTCCGCCACTTCGCTGGCAATCTTGACAGCGGCATCCCGTTCACCGAGCGTCCGCGCCAAACCGAGGATATAGACCACACCCTTGGTGGTTTCCACGTGGAAGTCGAGACCCCGCACGTCGCGGTCAGCCAGCAGTTTGACTTTGACCTTGTTGCTGATGAGGATGTCCATGGCAATCTCCGCAGCCGAGGCAAACTGCACCTTCAGCTCGGAGATGACCTTGCTGACTCCCTGAACGCTGCTGGCCACACGCCTGGCTTCGGCAATCTCCTGTTCCGAGGAGGCCGTTCCTGTGAGCAGGACCTTGCCGCGATAGACCGAAACATTGATATTGCCGGCCGAGACCTTGTTGCTTTGCAAGTAGGCGTTGCGAATCTGGATGGCGACCCAGTTGTCGGAGAAGTAATCCGAGGAGCCACGCCGTTCTCCGATGACCGTGGCGGTGGCGGCGGCACCACCCACCATGGCAACCGGCACACAACCCCCGAGAAAGATGCCAACCCAGAGAGTGTTGCACACCACGGAAAAGAAGAATCCTCGCATCATGGTCGTTCCTCGATCAAGGTGTCTGCTCGGCTTTGTCGGATCGCCGAAACCTGCGCCATGCCCAGACCACGATGCCCACGATGAACAATCCACCCAGGACATCGTAGGCATAATAACTGACCCGGTCAAAGAATGCGTCCACGGTACGGCCAAAGACGTAGCCGCAAACGCCAAAAATCATGGCCCAGACCAGGGCAGCCAGGCCATTGAGCAGAAAGAAACGCAAGGGGCGAATGCCATACGATCCCAGGGCAAAGGGGGTCACGTTGCGGACACCGTAGACAAAACGAAAACCAAGAATGAACCAGGTGTCATAGCGGTGCAGCAGTTGGTTGACCCGTTCGCTGCGGGCATGCCAGGTGGCACTGAGCCGGTTTAAAATATGTTTTCCCCAGCGATAGCCGATCTGAAAGTAGAGCTGGTCGCCAAAAAAAGTGCCGGCAAAGGCTGTCAGTATGACCAGCGGCAGGTCGAGAATACCCTGCTGGGCCATGAATCCGGCCACCAGCAAGATGGTCTCACCCTCAAGGAAGGTGACCACAAACAGGATGATATAGCCGTATTCCCGAATCAGGGGTTCCCACTGTTCCATTCAAGTCACCGCGTATGATGTCAAAATAGTGTGTGTATCTGCCTTGCGACGCACCATCACAACAAAAATACCGCTGCGTTGTCAACCTTCCTGCAAGGTCTCGACTTTGACCGTGCGCGTCGGCGACACTGTAGCCCGGCGCGATTGGCGTCGGAAGTATTGGATCCACGACCACCCCTCCGAGGTATTATGAACGACACCTTCACCGCCGGACATGTTTTTCAGGCCATTGTCGGGGCCTCCGTGCATCCGGAGCGCCGGACCCCTTTGCTGGAGAAGGTCGCAACCGGACTCAGGGGCGACCGCAGCCTGCCACCGGCCCATCTGCGGGAGGGGGTTCTCAAGGCCCTGGAGGTGGGTGCCATCTCCCAGGCCGAGGCTGCACAATACTTTGGTCTGGTGACCATCGACGCGCCGTGAGAGGGGGGCGTCTCAAGGGGTCTCCCAGGCACTTTTGATCGGCCCCAGCTTTTTGGCCAACTGCCGGGAGAGGGTCACCTTTCCCTCCTCGATGAAGCGCTCGTGGTTGCGTTCGAGCTGGTCGGGTTTGTACAGATAGTTGACCATCACGCCGAAAGAGGCCTCCCACCGTTCGGCGGAGGCATCGCCCAGGGCGTTGATCCGCTCCAGGCGGGCGCCGTTGGAGAGGTGAAACAGGGCCACCGGATCCAACACCAGTTTGCCGCGTCGTACCTGATGCAGGTAGGCCAGGACGAGGATTTCCAAGGCGGTGCGCAAGTGGGTTCGCGCCTTCTCCGGCTCTTTGAGCAGGGTGAAAAACCCCTCTACCAGGTCACGCTTGCCGCTTTCGCGACGGATGAGGTCGGCTTGACCTTCGAGCAGACTGTGCAGGCGTGCCGGGTTGAACGGGGCTTCGGGATCGGAGCGCTTGAGGGTTTCGGCAAAGCGGGGTACGGGCGAGAAGGTGGCAAAATTTTTCAGATTGGGCAGCTCTTCCTGCAACTCGGTGGTCACCTGCTTGATGAGAAAATTGCCAAACGAAATGCCGCGCAAGCCGAATTGACAGTTGTTGATCGAGTAGAAAATGGCGCTGTCGGCGCTGTCCGGATCGAGAATGGCCGCCAGGGGATCGACCAGGGTGTTGGCCCGGTCGGGGATGCCCTGCATGAGGGCCACTTCGACAAAGATGAGGGGTTCATCGGGCAGGGCCGGGTGGAAAAAGGCGTAGCAGCGGCGATCACGTTCCAGGCGCCGCCGCAAATCGTCCCAGCCCTGGATCGCATGCACCGATTCATAGCTGATCAACTTTTCCAGGATCAAGGCCGGGCTGCGCCAGTCGATGTGTCGCAGCTCCAGAAAGCCGCGATTGAACCAGGCGGTGAACAGATCCTTCAAATCGGCGTCGACCATCTCCAGGTGGGGCCGTTTGGGTAAAAGGCGCAACAAATGCTCCCGCAGGCGCACCAGAACCTGTGTACCTCCGGGCGAGAGGTTGATGCGCCGGAACAGCTCCTGGCGCGGCGAGGCTGCCATCTGCCGCAATGCCAGCAGGTTTTTATCGTTGGGACTCTGCCGGTAGGCCTCCACCGCGACCATGAGCTGGTTGACATCGGGTTTGAAGCCGCTGTTGAGGATTTCCAAAAAGTGTCCCCATCCCCGGTCATCCAGTTTTTCCAGGACGCGGACCACTTCCCGCGCCAGGGCCGTGCCTCTGGCCTCGCCCGATCCGGAGAGGAGATCGCCGCACATGTGCTTGAGCTGGGCCATCGGGGATTCGGTCGTGTTGATGTTGAGCAACTCCCGACCGCGGTCAGCAACCGAATAAATGATGCGGTTCCACCACGCCTGATCCATGATAGGGGCACCCTCTTCTGTTGGTCGTCGCATGATCAAGGTCCAAAATCAACTGTCGATGTAGCACATTTCCGAACCGCTATGGCAGTCTTCAGGATCTCTCCCGAGAAGAGAGGGGTTCCAACTGCCTCCTGACATGATCCAGCAATTCATCTACCTGTGCGATTGCCAGGGTTCGGTCCAAAGGTTCTCCCCATAAGCTGGATTCATAGCGAAACTGAACTGCGAAGGGATTAAACTCTTCCACCCAATAAAAATGATTCACCACGGCGCCCTGTTTTTCCAACAGAATCAGAAGGCGATGCAATTCGTGAGTTTTTGGATATTCCACATCCAGGAATGACAACCAGGCTTTGAGGAGCTTTTCGATGGTCTGTTGAACAAGGAAACCAAAAATGGCATCGGAAAAATTGTCCACATCGGGTGCCATGACACGGGATGCCTTAAGATCATCGCAGGCCAACGCCAGCAGGGAGCGGGCATGGTCATGTCCGCTCATAGAGTGTTTTGCCTTCACGCAAGGCGCGGCAGACCACATGGTTGACGCTATTCTGCCAACGAGTGACCTCGGCAGGAGAAAAGAGCAGAAAATCAAACGACGCCGGCAAATGCCCCATGGCAGACCAGAAACGGGCCAACAGTCGCCTTCTTCCATGTTTTCGTATGGTTGATTCGGGGGCCACCACCAACAGATCCACATCCGAGTCAGTGCGATCATCTCCCCTGGCGCGGGAACCGAACAGGATGATTCGTTCAGGATCACTCTCGCGCACGACACGAGCGACAGCCTCGATGAGCAGCTCCTCGGATGAAACAGGCAACCCTCTGGTCATGGACCCCCCAAAAGTGATCTCATGCCAACCCTGGCAGTCGGAAAAGATTTCAGCCTCCCTTGGTCCCACTCTACCACAGCCCCTCCCCGAAAGGAAAACTCCTCCTGTGATGCGCAACCTTTCACCATCGGCGGTGCCTGCCGCAAGGGGGGCGCCTGTCTTGACGTTGTGCATTCATGTCGCGGGCGTTTGTGCTTCGAGAATGGTCCTGGCCAGAACTTCCGCTCCCTGGCTGGTCAGGCGACGACACATGCGCTTGCCCAGGTTGCGGATCGGGCCGAAGTGATCGAGCAGATCCTGGCAGCGCAGGGCACCGGCCTCGGCCAGCAGGCGTTCCTGGAAACGGGCGGTCAGGGTGCGGGTGATCTTATCCTTGTCCTGGGCCGAGGTTTGGCCCATCAACCAGCCCAGGGCCATCGCCCCGCCGGTAAAGACACCACAGGTGGCGTTGCGATTGCCCATGCCACCACACAAGCCGCTGGCCAGAGGAACCAGGGAGCGCATCGCCTGCGGATCCTGTCCCAGAGCTTCGGTGACGGCCAGAAAAATCGCCTCGGAACAGCACAAACCCTCTTCGTAGAGGGCAGCGGCCCGCTGGCCGATTCTGGCGATCAAAGGGTCATGATTCTGCTGATCCAACATGGCCATACGGTCTGTTTCCTCTCGTTCCAATTCCAGATCGAGCGTCTGCTTCGTTGACTGCCTCACTCGCTCCTCGCCGTACCCAACACGTCCTGTCTCGTCGCTCACTCGTTGTCGCCTCGCATCCATCTTGAACTGGAATTGGAATCAGGTGGTCGATGACGACAGAAGCTGCAAGCCCTCCACACTCGGAACATTGCACATCCTGGAGAGCCATTCTACATTGCTGCATGGCCCTCACCCACTGAAAATGGACGGATATGAACAGGCATCGCGGATACGACATTGTCATTGGCCTGGAAATTCATGCCCAGATGCGCACCCGCTCCAAGGTGTTCTGCGGCTGTTCCACCCGCTTCGGGGCGGAACCCAATACGCAGATATGCCCCGTCTGTGCCGCCTTCCCGGGGGTGTTGCCCGTGCTGAACCAGGAGGCGGTCAATATGGCCATTCGCACGGGTCTGGCCACGTCGGGGAGGATCAATCTCCACAGCGAGTTTTCCAGAAAAAATTATTTTTATCCGGATTTGCCGGCCGGCTATCAAATTACCCAGTTTGAACTGCCCATCGTCACCGGGGGCACCATCCCCATTGTCACCGAAGCGGGCCAGGAAAAGGGCATCGGTATCACCCGCATTCACATGGAGGTGGATGCAGGCAAAAATTTGCACGAAGGGATCGTCGGGGCCTCCTGGGTCGATCTCAATCGAACCGGCGTTCCGTTGATGGAGATTGTCTCGGAGCCGGATTTGCGTTCGGCGGCGGAGGCGGGGGAGTACCTGAAAAAATTGCGCAGCATCGTGCGTTATCTCGACGTCTGCGACGGCAACATGGAGGAGGGATCCTTCCGTTGCGATGCCAATGTGTCGGTACGTCCCCGTGGCGAGACAAAACTGGGCACCCGCTGCGAATTAAAAAATCTCAATTCGATCCGTAACGTGATGCGGGCCATCGACCACGAGGCGGAGCGGCATATCGACCTGCTGGAAAACGGAGGGCGGATTGTCCAGGAGACCCGTCTGTGGGACGCCGACAAGGAGACCACCCGCTCCATGCGCGGCAAGGAGGAGGCCCACGACTATCGCTATTTTCCCGAGCCGGATCTGCCGCCGCTGACGATCACCCGGGAGCGCATCGCTGCCCAGGCCGCCCTGCTCCCCGAACTGCCCGATGCCCGGAAAAGCCGCTTCCAGACCCGCTATGCCCTCTCCGCCTACGATGCCGAGGTGTTGACCGCAACCCGTGACGTGGCAGATTATTTTGAAGAGGTGGCCAGCACGGCCAACAATCCCAAGGCGGCGGCCAACTGGGTGTCGGTGGAGCTGCTGGGCCTTCTCAACAGGGAGAACAAGGAGATCACCTCTTCGCCGGTGCGTGCCAAAGAGTTGGGTGATCTGATCGGTCTGATCGGTCGGGGAACCCTCTCCGGCAAGATGGCCAAACAGGTGTTCGGGATCATGTTCGCGACGGGTGACGCTCCGGAGAAGATCATCGCCGCACAGGGTTTGCAGCAGGTCAGTGACAGCGGCACTCTGGAAGCGGTCGTCGAGCGGGTACTGGCCGACAATCCCCAGGAGGTGACTCAATACCGGGCCGGCAAGACCCGTCTGCTCGGTTTCTTTGTCGGACAGGTCATGAAAGAGACCCAGGGACAAGCCAACCCGGCCCTGGTCAATCGGCTGCTCAAGGACAAACTGTCCGGATGACCCGTCGCAGCGTACTCCTCCTGCTCCTCTTTCTCTCCTTGTTGGCTGGAACCGTGGCGTTGATACCACGGATCGTCGATCCCGATCAGTATCGTCCGTTCATCGTGCGTACCCTGGAGGTGATCCTGGGTTACCCTGTTTCCATCGCGGCGGTGGAGTTTGCTCCGGCAGGCGGGCTGCGCCTGGAGCTGCGATCCCTGGAAATCAAGGCAGTCGACCCCGCCGACCCGCCCCTGCTGCGGGTGGAACGGACCTATGTCGGACTGGATTGGGTTTTTTTGTTCACCGCAGAGATCAAAGTTGCCTCGGTGACGTTTGTCAAGCCAGAATTCAACCTTGTCCAACGGCACGGCCGTCCCCTTTTGCGCCGGGCCAAAGAGGGAGCACAGTGGAGTGATGCCAACATGTCCCGCATCCTGGGCCTGGGTTTGAAGGATCTGGCCCTGGGAAGGGTCGTCATCCAGGATGGGGCTGTGCGTATTCATGATCACGACCATCCGGAAGAACACGATTGGGTCATGAACCAGATCCGGATACAAATCAACAACCTTTCTCCACACCGGGCCTCGGCGGTCAACGGCTCCGCCCTGGTCCAATCCATCCCCTTTACAGGTCATGGACAAATCGGGCCTCTGCCTGTCTCCCTCAGTCCGCTGGAGATGCCGTTCCTGCTCAGTGTGGAGGCCAAATCGACCCGTCCAGATCACCTGAACGGGCTTTTGAGCAAATTGCACCTCGATGCCCGGGCGGAGCGTGGTCTTTTTTCCACCCTGATTCATGGCAAGTTGCAAAGCGGCATGCAGACCAACTCCCTGTTGGAGCTGTACCGCCTGGAACTTTTTCCCGCCGCTCAAAAAGATGTTGCACCCAAAGATGGTACACCCCTGGCCAAAAAAAGGCCTTTGGAGCTGCTTTCG
>JADGCJ010000067.1 GCA_015229045.1 Magnetococcales bacterium | reverse complement strand
CAGGAAGGGCACAGCCCTTCCTGGACCATCCCAGTCTTTCAATAGTTTAAAAAAAAACTACGCATCTCGAAATAGATTCGGTTTAAAAGTGGTTGAGAGATTCAAGGGGGAGGCTCCGTCTGCCCTTTTTCTTCATTTTCTTTCTATTCTCAATCGGAAGTCCATCATGTCCAAAGACGCAGGCGCCAAACGTGGCTGGGAACCCCCTTATATCACGCCGCATCGCCACGACAGCAGCAAGTTCGGTCGTCGTATCGCCCGGGACAACTGCTGGCAACAGGTCGATGGCGTCGACGTGGAGTACCTGCTGTCGCGCCATGGCTCGCCGCTGTTCATCGCTTCGGAACGGCGCCTGCGCGACAATGTGCGCCGGGTGCGCGAGGCCTTTGAGCGCCATTATCAGCCCGTGATCCACGGCTGGTCCTACAAGACCAATTACACCAGCGCCATTTGCAGCATTCTGCATCAGGAGGGATCGTGGGCCGAGGTGGTCTCCGCCTTTGAGTACGAAAAGGCCCGTTTTTTGGGTGTTCCCGGTCAGCGCATCATCTTCAACGGTCCGAACAAGCCTCGCGCCATTCTGGAACGCGCCATCGCCGAAGGGGCGCGCTTGCACGTCGACCACCTCGATGAACTGGAATTGATCGAAAAAATTGCCCGTGGTCGCGGCGAGGTGGTTCCCGTCACCCTGCGCCTCAATCTGAATACCGGCTACACCGATCCGTGGAGCCGCTTCGGTTTCAATCTGGAATCGGGTCAGGCGCACAGCGCGGTGACCCGGATCAAACACAGTGCGCACCTCAAACTCACCGGGTTGCACAGCCATATTGGCACCTTCATCCTGGAGACTCGCGCCTTCGCCGAACAGGTCCGCCTGATGGGCCATTTCATGAAATCGATCGAGGCCGATGGCAAGATTGTCATCGATACCGTGGATATTGGCGGCGGATTGCCTTCGCGCAACGCCTTGCAGGGGATCTATCTGCCGCCGGAGCAGGCGGTTCCCGCCGTGGAAGAGTATGGTTCGGCGGTCTGCGCGGCGCTGGAGGAGAGTCTGGCCGACCGTCCCGGTCCCCGTCCGACCTTGATCATCGAAAGCGGGCGGGCCGTGGTCGACGATGCCATTTCGCTGGCCACCACCGTGGTCGGCACCAAGCGGCTGGCCGATGGTCGCGCCGCCGCTGTCCTGGATGCCGGCATCAACACCATGCTGACGGCTTTGTGGTATCACCATCCGGTCAAATTGACCAAACCCAAGGTGGGGGATCCGGTCGACACCGTGTTGTACGGTCCCTTGTGCATGAACATCGATGTCATGCGGCACAGCGTTCATCTGCCACCCCTGGCGGTGGGAGACCGGCTGGTGTTCAATCCGGTCGGGGCCTACAACAACACCCAGTGGCTGCAATTCATCGAGTATCGTCCAGCCGTGGTGCTGGTTCATCTCGACGGCGAGCATTCGGTGATCCGCGAGGCCGAATCCCTGGCCGACATGTGTCGCCATGATCGTCTGCCGCCGCACTTGCGGACTACGGCATGACTGTACCACGGGGCCAGAATCCGGCGCGCCGGAGAGGGGAGTCGTTCGCATTCCACCTCCCGAGGGAGCATCCCCTGCGCCAACTGCTCCATGACCTGGTCTATGGTTATGGTTCGTTCATGCTGTTTACGCGCCCGGCAGCCAATCTGCTGCTGGTCGCCTGTACCATGACACGGCCCTGGTTGGGCATTTTTGGTGTGGTGGGAGGTGTTTCCACCCTGTTGTTGCGTCGTTGGCTGGCCCTGGCCGTGGTGACGGCGGGCGGGTTGGAGGTGGTCAACGGCATTCTGGCGGGACTGCTGGTCGGCTACTTTTTTGCGCCCGGCTGGCGAACTTTGGCACTCGCTGTCTGTGCTGGGCCGTTTGCCATTCTGGTCTCGGCGTGGATGGGCGCCGGTTTGCGTCGCCACAACCTGCCACTGTTATCGGGATCGTTTGTCATTGTCGGCACCCTGCTGTTGGCGGCGGGGCGGGCCATGGCGTTGCCTTATGCCCCTTTGCCGCCGCAGCCGGTTCCGTTTGCCTGGTTGCCGGTTCCCTTGTATGAATTTCTGCGGGCGTTGGGGGGGATCTATCTGATTCGCACCCCCGAGGGGGGGGCCTTTGTCTTGGCAGCTCTGGCTTTGTCGTCGCGCACCATGGTTTTGCTGGCGCTGTTGGCTGATCTTCTGGCCCAGGTCGTGTTGTCGGGGTTGGCCATTCCGGTTTCGGGACTGGCCGGCAGTGCCGCCAGCAGTGCTGCCATCATGGCGGCGATCATGACGGGTGGTCTGTTCGCTTCTCCCGGCGGGCGCGCCGTGGCGGTGGCCATGTTTTCCGCCGCTTGTGCCTGCGTTGCGAGCATAGCCTTGTTCAATGCCTTTTATTTCATGTCGTTGCTGCCTTTGTCGCTACCTTATCTTGCCATCACCTGGCTGGTCATGTTGACGCTGCGTCCCGAGCGTGGAGCGGCCTGGGAGCGCTATTGGTTGCCCGAATCGCTGCCGGAGCGTTCCCTGGAGCGTCGTCGCCAGGCAGAGGCGCGGGGTTTGTCGGCGCACAGCGTCGCTTTGCGTGCGCCCTTTTTGGGGCGATGGCATCTCTATCAGGGGTTTGACGGCCAGCATACGCATCAGGCGCCCTGGCAGCATGCGCTCGACTTTCATCGTCTCGTCGATGGCCAGGCCTATCGTGGCGATGGGGCTGAATTGCAGGACTTTTACTGTTTCGGGCAGGTGGTGCGTTCCCCGGCGTGGGGGCAGGTGGTGGCGCTGCGCAGCGATCTTCCCGACCTCCCCCCCGGTGAGGTGGATGCGGTCAACTCTTGGGGAAACTATATCCTGATCGGTATTGGCGGGGGGGATTATGTCCTGATGGGTCATTTGCGCCAGAACAGTCTCACGGTCGCCTGCTACGACCATGTCACGCCCGGCCAATCCTTGGGGCAGTGCGGCAATTCCGGGCGTTCACCGCAGCCGCACATTCATTTGCATGTGCAGACCGGCTTTGCCTTGGGCAGTCCGACACGTCCTTTTCATCTGAGTGGCGTGTGTATCGACGGGCAGTTCCTGCTCGACGGTGTGCCGAAGGAGCATGATCTGGTCAGTGTTCCTCATGTCAGCGAGGCGTTGAAGCGCAGCCTGCATATTCAGATCGGGCGGCGTTTGGCTTACGCGGTTGGTCAGCGCGAGCTGCTTTTGGAAGTGGACCTCGATCCGACCAACCACTTCGCTTTTGTGGCCGACAGTGGTGCCCGGATCCTGCTGGTCGAGACGGACAACCTGCTGGCCCTGTATGAGCGTTCCGGTCCCGGGGATCCGGCTTTCGATGCTTTTGTGCTGGCGGTGGGTTTGACACCATTGATGGATGCCGAGGTGACATGGCGGGATGCGCCGCCGGTTCATCTGCTCCCTTTGCCTTGGCATTCATGGTTGTTGTGCTGGCTGTTGCCGGGGTTGGTGGCGGTCGAGAGTTGTTATCGACGGGAGTGGGATGGTGTGGCCAGGGCTTGGCGGCAGGCGGGTGATCATCATCTGACCTTGATGGGGCGTCGTTTGTGGTGTTGTCGGACCACGGCCTTGATCACCGAGGGGGATGGTGTTGTGGGTTTTGCGTTGGTGGGTGAGGGAGGAGGGGGGAAAGGGGTTGAGGGTCGGTTGGTGAGGGTTGGGTTCAAGAGTGATACGGGTGTTGAGGGGTGGGATGAGGTTGTCAGGAGTGTATAAAAGGGTGGAATAAGTTTTGGGGCGAAGCCCCAAAAAGATTTTCTGCGGTTTTGGGGCGAAGCCCCAAAAAAGTTTTTTGGTAACTATTCAGCACCCGGCAACGAATCGGGGTCCAGGGGGCTGGCTCCCTGGCAGGTCCAGGACAGAGTCCTGGCAGGTCCAGGACAGAGTCCTGGCAGGTCCAGGACAGAGTCCTGGTGGGGTTCGGGGCGAAGCCCTGACAAAGGCTTTCATGTCCAGGCCTTTCTTGAGGGGGTACCTGGGCAGTTACAATTCGTTTTTATTTTTGGTTTTTTTATTTGTCTTTTTTGCGGTCTCATTGAAAAATCCGGAACATGTGCGGAATCGCGGCAGCCATCGATATCAAGGATCCCTCCCTCTTTGCCACCCTGTTTGGCGCCCTGAGTCATCGCGGACCGGATGAACAGGGGGTCTTTGAGCGCGGCGATCTGCGCATGGGTATTCATCGGCTGGCCATCGTCGGTCGTCTGGGTGACGCACTGCCCCTGCGCGGGACAGGGAACCGGGTGCTGGCCTTCAATGGCGAAATTTACAACCATCAAACCCTGCGCCGCCGCTTTGCCGACTACCCCTACCAGACCGAATCGGATGGCGAAGTCCTCTTTCCCCTGTTGGAGCGCGAAGGGCTGGCTGGGTTGCAGCGTCTGCGCGGCATGTATGCCTTCATTCTGGTCGATGCCACCAGCGGGGATTGGCTGGCAGTACGCGACCCCTTTGGCATCAAGCCGCTCTATTATGCCCGGATGGACGAAGGGGTGGCCTTCGCTTCGGAGTTGAAGTCGTTTGCTTCCCTTCCCTGCCAACCGCAATTTCTGCCGCCGGGGCATCTTCTCAGCCGACGTGGCATGGCGTGTTGGTACCGGCTTCCCGGACGCTATCAAACGCCCAAACCCGCCCCTCTGAGGCTGTTGCTGGAACAGGCGGTGGCCTCCCATGTGCCGGAGAGCGGCCCGTGCGGGGTTTTTCTCAGCGGTGGACTCGACAGCAGCGTGATTGCGGCGCTGGCGGCCCGGTTGCGGCCCGATATCGTCGCCTACAGCGTGGTGTTGCCGGGTTCTCCGGATGAAGGTCCGGCTGCCGAGGTCGCTGCCCATTTGGGTATTCGCCATCGCGTCATTCATGCCACACTGGAGACGATTCGTGCCTGCCTGCCAGCGGTGATCGGCGCCGTGGAGAGCTTCAACCCGGTGATGGTGCGCAATGCTGTCCCCCTCTACCTGCTGGCCCGGGAGGCGCGAAAAGAGTGCAAGGTGGTCCTGGGCGGCGATGGCGCCGACGAGCTGTTTGCCGGTTATGACTATCTGGCCCGTCTGCCGCGTCGCTGCTGGCCTCAGGCCATGGATTATGGCTTCAATAATTTGCATCGGACGGAGTTGCAGCGGGTCGATCGCGTCACCATGGCCCATGGTGTGGAGTTGCGTGTCCCCTATCTTGATCAGGCAGTGGCCGAGGCGGCGCTCAATCTGCCCCTCGCGGCCAAGGTCCGTCGTCATGAAGGGAAGCTGGTGAGCAAATGGGCCTTGCGTACAGCCGCCTCCGGATTGCTGCCCCCCTCCATCCAATGGCGCCAAAAGTTGCCGCTGGTCGAAGGGAGCGGTTTTTCTGCGCTCGATCTGGTCGACCCTGGGCAGGAGTCATCGATGAGCAACCCCGGCTGGCCGCTCGACGACGCTGTGGCCCGGGCCTTTTTTCCACTGTGGCGGGCCTCTTTTCCCAAGGTTGCGCCCGATCAGGATATTTGGCTGGATGCCGGCAAATATCACCAATTCAAAGGCGATCATGGACAACCGTTGCTCGAACTCTTTCGCCGCTGACGCCTGGTTGCTGATTGGTACCACCCTGACGGGCATGGCCCAACTGGCCTTGTGCCGGAGTCGGCTGGTGGGGCTTGTCTTGTGTCTCTGCGTAGCCCCTTTTTCGTGGCTGGCATGCGGTTTGTCCCTGTTGGGCGCCTTGGTGGCGACGCTCTGGCCCTTGTGGCGGCAGCGCGATGTACGACTGCTCGCGACCGGCTGGTATGGCGTCAATGGTGCCTTGTGTGGTTTTGTGGTGGAGTGGCACTTTGCCCAGCCGCTCGAGGCTGTCGTGCTGACCGTGCTGGGGGCCTGGGTGAGTGCGCTGCTGCTGGATCTTGTCGTCTATCGCCTGGGTGATGCTCCCGTCAGCCTGCCCCCCTTGACAATCCCCTTTGTGCTGGTGGCCATCCTCCTGACACTGGCGATGCCACGCCTGTACGCTGGCCTTGAGCAGGTGCAGGATCTCCTTTTTGGCCAGGCGATTTTGGCTGCCCCCCGGTCGGTCCCGGTCGAGGGAGTGGCCCGCATGGATTCTGCCACCATCGCGTCGCTGGAAAAGGGCTGGAAGATCTATGACGCAGGGCTGTATCGCCACGCCCGGGAGGTATTTTTGACTCTTGCGGAGGTTGTTCCCGGACAGGCGGCGCTCTGGAATGGCGTCGGGTGGTCCGAACTCCGGCTGGGCCATGTTGCCGAGGCTGGTCAGGCTTTTGGCCAGGCTCTGCGCCTTGATCCCCGGCATCTTCAGGCCCTCGATGGTCAGGGGTGGACGATGTATCTGCGCGGTCGTTATGGCGAGGCCGACAGATTGTTCCAACGTGCCGTCGATCTCGATCCTCACTTTGCGGATGCCCTGAATGGCCTGGGCTGGATTGCGTTGCGTCACCACGAAGCCGGGCGGAGTGTGCAACTCTTTTCTTCTGCCCTGGCCCATGGTTCCAATGTGACGTCGGCCCGGGAGGGGCTTGGTCGGGCGTTGCTCGCGTCCCAGCGCCGGGCGGAGAGCGAGGCGGTGTTTGTCGCCATGCTGGAGGAGAGTGGCAGCCGTGTCGCGGCCATCAAGGGTCTGGCTGATGTGCGTCGTGCCCTGATGCTGCACGGGGAGCGAATGACGGTCGATGCCCGCGAGTGGCAGGCGGTGGTCGATTTCATGGGCTGGAGGGTATGGGTCGTGCTGGTGATTGCGGGTGCGGTCCTCGTGTCGCTGCCCTGGGCCGCTGTCATCGCCCTGACTTTGATGGCCTTGGGCATGGCCCTGACCAGTCACATGGCTGGTCCTGGTTCCCTGCTGTGGATCGATTGCCATCTACAGACCGTAGCCCTGATCGGCCTGCTGATGGGGGAGGCTCGCTACCGATCCCGGATTGTTGGGTTGCTGGTGGTTGTGGGTGCTGTTCTGACCGGCCTGGTCGTCTGGGCGCTCCTGCATCGTCTGGGGTTTTGGATCCCGCTGGCCTCTTTCAACGTGGCCGGGTTGCTTTGGAAATATGGTGCCGTGCTGCGATCAAAAGAGGAGAAAAAAAACAACAGGACGCATTTTCTTGGAACGAATCCTCTGCAAACTTTGTCCAAGCGTCAACAGGCAGCAGGAGAGAACGGTTATACACAGTGACCGAATGAAATCTGCCTGGTCGACTCACGACACAGTAACCGAATGAAATCTGCCTGGTCGACTCACGACACATTGGAAGTATCGGAGGATGCAATGGATATCGTCTCGACAACCGATCCGATCAGTCAAAAAGATCTTTATGGCCACACGGAAGGACTTCCCTGTTATGTGGATGGACAGGGAGATGACTATCTGACCGTCTATTTTGAATCCGAAGCCAATCGCAAGGAATACATGGCTATTCCCATGGAGCCTTCTACCATGGATCTTACCAACGATACAGATGAGGGGGTGGACGAGGGGTAGCCTGGGGAAATCAGGCCCGATGAGGTCGCACGAAACGCCGCGATCTCGTGCCGGGCCTCTGCCGCAAGTCACCCGGGAAGGGGGATCACTCCCCCCTCCCGGGTTTTTTCATTTTGGTCGTGTATCTGTTTTGTCTTGAATTTTTAAAGAGATTGAACAATTTCCGGGAAGCTTTACAAAATTTTGTCTCCATCCAGGTTGGGGGCAACGGCCATGCCCAGCGATGCGCCCTGTTGTCGCAGCCGTTCCCGGTGCATCTGCAACCACTGGATGGCAATCACGGAGGTGGCATTGTTGATTTTTCCGGCCTGGAATCGCTCCTCGACCACCGCATAGGGGAGCAACAGGAGACGGATGTCCTCGTTTTCGTGGTCGAGGCCACCCCCGCCCACAGGCGGAACACGACTGTTGAACAGCCCCGCGAAGAGATGGATCGCTTCGGTGCTGCTGTTGGGGGCTAGATAGTAGCGCGTGATGGCGTGGAGGGAGATGATGTCGATCCCTGTCTCTTCACGGGTTTCGCGGTGGGCAGCGGCTGCCGGATCCGGGTCGGCGGCATCCATCAATCCGGCGACCACCTCCAGGCCCCACCCCCTGGTTTCGTTCAGGTAAGGCCCCAGGCGAAACTGGCTGACCATGGCCACGACATCCGCCAGGGGATCGTAGAGCAGTACGGCCACGGCATCGGCGCGGCGAATGGCCTCCAAAACGACATCCCGGCTCATGGCTCCGTCGAAGCGTTCATAACGCAGACGCACCTGTTGGAGGTGAAAATAACCGCGATAAGCATCCCGGGTTTCAAGAATTTTGACCTTCATGGGAAAACCGTTTGTTGAAACAGGAGAAAGGGAGGGGTTTGACGACATGTTCCAAAATGGACGCAGTTTAACATGACTGAGAGAGCATGGTAGAGTGCCACCCATGAAGAGATCATACACGATTCGTGGCTCATGGGAGCGGAAGCAAGTCTGGCTGTCGCTCTTTTTGTCGGTGGGGTTGCTGGCCGTTCCTGCCTGGGGTGGGGTCGATTTTCCCCTGCCGCCGCGTGGCTCCCTGGTGGCGCAGTATCAGGAGGATCTGGCACCGGACAACCCCGGACAGACCATGGTCATTCGTCTCTACGAGGACGCTGCCGAGGATCGGATCAGAGAGTTCGAGATCAATGGTGCTGTTTTTCAAATCCATGTCGCGCCGCGTTCCGGGCCTGGATATTATCTTGTCGATACGACCGGCAAGGGCCGATTTGACATGCGCGTGGAAGAGGATGAGGCCCATTTGCTGCTGCCACCCTGGGTTTTGTTTCGGAAATGAACGTGTGACCAGCCAGGAATCCTCCAGCCACCGAGGCAATCGCGCCACCCACCGGGTTTTGGCCGGCTACTACTTTTTTTATTTTGCCGTCCTGGGGGTGTGGATTCCCTATTGGCCGTTGTATCTGAAAGAGTTGCACCTGGAACCGGGGGCCATTGGTCTTTTGCTCTCCCTTCCGTTGGCCTTGAAAATTCTTGGCCCGCCGGTGTGGGGCACACTGGCTGATGGCGGGGCGCGGCAGGGGGTGATTGTCGGGACATCCTTTGCCACGGTGGCAGTGTTTTTCCTCTATTTTTTTGGGCATGATCTCCTTTTCTTGCTGGCGGTCACCACCCTGTACAGCTTTTTTCTCGCCGGCCCCCTGGCCCTGGTGGAGGCGACGACGATGGAGACCGTCATGCGCAGCGGCGGTGATTATGGGCGTATTCGCTTGTGGGGTTCATTGGGGTTTATCCTCTTTTCCGTGCTGATGGGAGTGGTGCTTGATCACTGGGGCCAGGGTTCCCTGCTGTGGGTCATCGGGGGGCTGCTGCTGGCCGATGCCCTGTTGACCCTGCGTCTGCCACGCCCGGAACCCCAGGTGCAGACGGAAAAATCCTGGCGGCAGACACGGCTTTTGTTCACCACGCCGGGTCTGCCCTGGTTTTACCTGGCGGCCCTTCTCATGCAGTTTTCCCATGCCGCCTACTATGGTTTCATGTCGATTCATCTGGAGCAGCATGGATTTTCTCACCAGGTGCTGGGTGTGTTGTGGGCGTTGGGAGTGGTGGCGGAGGTGGTGATGTTGCACTACTCCAGATACTGGATGGAACGCCTGGGGCCTTCCCGAATTTTGACCGGATCGATCCTGATCGCTGCCTTGCGCTGGACACTGTTTGCCACGACTCTTTGGTGGCCTTTGTTGATTCTGGCCCAGAGCTTTCATGGTTTCACCTTTGGCACCTATCATGTGGCGGCCATTCGGCGTAGCCACGAGGCCTCTCCACCGGGTGCCCGGGCCACGGCGCAAGCCTGGTATGTCGCTTTTGCCTATGGCCTGGGCGGTGGTGTGGGTCTCAGTCTGTCAGGATATCTGTACCATGTCCTGGGAGCGGAGCCTTTGTTTGCCATCATGGCGGTGACGGCTTTGGCTGCCGCCGGAGCGAGTCATCTTTCCAATCGGGCGTTTGCCCGGGCTGGTCACCCTGTGTCCCACACAATCGATGAGAAGAGTGTGCATGTCTGATATCCAGGTTGATTCTCAAGTCGATCGTCGGTCAACGACCATGGTTTCTGCTGCGTTGGAGCTGCCGACAGCTCTACCTGTAACCCCGGATGGTGTCGTCAGGGAGTCTGTGCCACCGTATGTTCCGGCGTCGGTGCCGGTGTCGTTGCCCCGCCATCATCTGCGCTCGATGATCCGGTTTGTCCAGGCCGTTTTTGCCATGAGTCAACACCCTGGATACATTGAAAAAATAACGCCGGAACTGCCGGACGTGGCCCGTTTTGTGCCTGGCCACGCCTCGGTCATGATGGGGTATGATTTTCATCTTGCCCCGGAAGGTCCGCGCCTGATCGAAATCAACACCAATGCCGGGGGTGTTGTCCTGGCCTATGGCGCTCATTATCCTGATTTTTTGGCCATTCCCGGGCAACCAACCCTGGCGATGCTCCTGGGGTCGCGTCCGCTGATGCAGCTGTTGGCGAGTTTTGCCACGGAGATGGGTTTGTGGCGCGGCACGGCTCCGGTCAGGCCAAAGCGCATGGTCATCCTGGATGAAAATCCTCCGCAGCAGTATCTCTATCGCGAAATGGAGGTGCTGGCCGGTCTGTTTCGCCAGTGGGGTGTCGAGACCGCCATCGTCGATCCGGCAGAACTGGAGATGGCGGAGCGGGGAGTGTTTCTGGCGGGCAAACCCGTGGAGATGATCTACAACCGGCACTGCGATTTTTATCTGGAGAGTCCGGCGTTGGCGGGTTTGGCTGCTGCCTACCAGGCTGGTCGTGTCTGCCTGACGCCCAATCCGCGCACCTATGGCTTGTTGGCTGACAAACGGCGGATGATCTTAATGTCCGATCCGGAGCTGCTGGCGACCACTGGCGTGTCGGCTGCCACGGCAGGTCGATTGGCCGAGGTGGTTCCCATGACCCGTCTTTTGGCCATGATGGATCCGGAGTCGATCTGGCGGGAGCGCAAGGGGTGGGTGTTGAAGCCGGTGACGGCTTCTGGCAGTCGGGGGGTTCTGACCGGGGAGAAGATGTCACGCAAGCGTTTTCTCGAACAGGATCCGCGCACCACTCTGGTGCAACGGCTGGTTCCTCCCTCTTTGACGCCGGTTGCGGATGGAGAGAAGCCTATGAAGACCGATTTTCGCCTTTTTGTTTATCGTGATCGGATTCTTGGTGTGGCGGCGCGTCTGTATCGGGGGCAGGTGACCAACTTTCAGTTGCCGGGTCATGGGTATGGTCCGGTCAGGATTGTCGGGTGAAATCAATGAAGTTTGGGGCAAAGCCCCAAAATGTTTTTGTTATTTAAAGGGGTTGGGGGATCCAAGGGGGAGGCTCCGCCTGCCCCCTTGGCGGGGTCTGGGGCGGAGCCCCAGCAAGGAGTGCCGGGGCTTTGCCCCAGCCCCCACCAGGAAGGGCACAGCTCTTCCTGGACCATCCCAGTCTTTCAATAGTTAAAAAAATTACGCATCTCGGAATGGATTCGGTTTAAAATGAGCTGTTGCCCGGTTTTCCGTTTTCCAGGATGGATGTGAGAGGCCTTGTTTTGAGGGAACACCATTTCATGCGATTTTTGAATCCAAAGACTGATTTTGCCTTCAAGAAAATTTTCGGCTCCGAAGAGAGTCGCGATATCTTGCTCAGTTTTCTCAATGCCATTCTGGATCTTTCTCCCCCCAACCTGATCACCGAAGTGACCATCCTTGACCCCTATCTGGCACCCAAAATCAAGGGGATGAAAGATACCTATCTGGATGTCCGGGTCCGGGATCAAAGCGACCGGGACTATATCATCGAGATGCAGATTCTCAACGTCGCCGGTTTCGAGAAAAGGGTCCTTTACAATGCCTGCAAGACCTATGCTGGACAGATTAAAAAAGGGGAAGATTACAGGCAGTTGACCAATGTGGTGGCCATTACCATCACCGATTTCATCATGTTTCCGACACTGCCGGATACCGTCAATCGTTTCATGTTGCGCACGTCGACCCGTGCGGATATTGCGCTCGATGACCTGGAGCTGCTCTTTGCCGAGTTGCCCAAATTCACCAAGGATGAGGAACACCTCGAGGGCATTGTGGAAAAATGGTTCTACTTCCTGAAACATGCCGGTGATGTGCAGGCCGTGCCCAGAAGATTGGCCGACGAACCGGCCATCCAGAGGGCTTTCGCCATCGCCAACAAGGCTGGTCTGACTCCGGAAGAGCTGAACGATCAAGAGCGGAGAGAGGATTTCATCTACCTCCAGCGCGGATGGATCAACTATGCTGCGGAAAAGGGGCGGGAAGAGGGTCGTCAGAAAGGTCGCGAGGAGGGCCGCGAGGAGGGCCGCGAGGAGGGTCGTCAGAAAGGTCGCGAGGAGGGTCTGGAAGAGGGTATCCAGAGAGGTCAGGCGGAGTTGCTCCTGCGCCAGTTGCAACGCCGCTTCGGTTCCCTGCCGGATGCGGTGATGCAGACCATCCATGCCGCCGATGCAGCCTCGCTGGAAATGTGGGGTGACCGGATCCTGGAGGCCGACTCTCTGGAAGAGGTGTTTGCGCTCCCCGTCATCCCCCCGACCTTGCGCCCGGATCGACTCTGATCCACAATGCCCGGAGGCCGTAGACACGGGGTCGTATCGTTCGGACCCCCCGTTTCGCGCCATGTCCGGACCACCTCGACCTGCGCTCGCAACGGGGGTCGCGACCGGCACCAAACGACCAACTCTCTGAACCCCTGAACCAGGAACAGATACCCGACATGTCCCAACTGCGCGAAGAGATTGTCATGACGGCCGACGAGGTCCATCGGGCCGTCGATCAATTGGCACATCGCATCCATGCCGACATGACCCAACCTCAGAAACGGGTCGTGGTGGGGATCCGGCGCGGCGGGGCGATGGTGGCACGCCTGCTGCGGGATCGCCTTGCCCAGTTGCAAGGGGTCAGCTTTCCCATTGGCTATCTGGATATCACCTTCTATCGAGACGACCTGGATACCGTCGGTCCCAATCCGCTGGTCGGGACTACCGACCTGGCCATGGATATCGATGACAAGCATATCATCCTGGTCGATGACATCCTCTTTACCGGCCGTACCATCCGGGCGGCCCTGAATGCCCTGTTTGACTTTGGTCGTCCTGAAACCGTCAGTCTGGCCGTCCTGGTGGATCGCGGTCACCGGCAACTTCCGATCCAACCCGACCATGTTGCCAGAACCCTGGAAACAGATTGCCGCGAAAGCATCAAGCTGATGGAAAAAGATGCCGGACGGTTCGTTGTCGTGCGACGACTGCGAACGTGACCCGGCCCCCTCCTTCCCTACGGCGCAAGGATGACATGACTGCAAAAAGATCGGCACTGAAACGTAAACATCTCCTGGGTATGGCCGAACTGAGCCGGACGGATATCACCCAGATCCTGGAGACGGCCGCCTCTATCCGGGAGATCAATTACCGCGACATCAAGAAGGTTCCCACCCTGCGTGGCAAGACCATCATCAATCTTTTTTTTGAAAATTCCACGCGCACCCGGACCTCTTTCGAGCTGGCCGGCAAACGCATGTCGGCGGATGTGATCAATATCTCCGTGGCCTCCAGTTCGGTGGCCAAGGGGGAGACATTGATCGATACCATGATCACCCTCCAGGCCATGAATCCCGACGTGGTGGTGGTCCGCCACGCCGAACCGGGGGTGCATGCCTTTCTGGCGCGCCACATGGATACCGCCGTCGTCAATGCCGGGGATGGCGGCCACGAGCATCCGACCCAATCCCTGCTGGACATGCTGACCATCGAAGACAATCTGCACCGCCTGAACCGGAAAAATCTCGAAGGTCTGGTCGTGGCCATTTGCGGGGATGTCCTGCACTCCCGGGTGGCCCGCTCCAATGCCATCGGTCTGCGCACCATGGGGGCGCAGGTGCGGCTGGTCGGTCCTCCCACCCTGATGCCCCGCTTTGCCGAGGAGGCCCTGGGTGCCCCGGTCTTCCACGATCTCGACCAGGGACTCGCCGATGCCCAGGTGGTCATGGTGCTGCGCCTGCAACTGGAACGCATGCACACCTCCTTCATTCCCAGCGTTCGCGAGTATTTCAAATTCTGGGGCCTGAGTCGCCGACGTCTGGCCTGCGCGGCACCGGGTGCCCTGGTGATGCACCCCGGCCCGGTCAATCGGGGCGTGGAGATTTCATCGGAACTGACCGATGACCCGGAGCGCACGGTCATCCTTGACCAGGTGGCCAATGGCCTGGCCATCCGCATGGCCGTACTCTATCGCCTTTGCAGCGGTCGGGTGACCGTCGAAAAAGAGCAGGTGGCCTCTGAAATGGACTCAAAAGGAGATCTGCCGTGAACCCGGAGCAGGAGGTTCTTTTGATCAAAGGGGGGCGGGTGATCGATCCGGTCCGCCAGTTTGACGCCACCGCCGATATCCTTTTGGCCCGGGGCAGAATCCAGGCTGTCGGTGATCATCTGGACGTTCCGTCCGGATGTCGCGTCCTGGATGCCGATGGCCTGGTGGTGGCCCCCGGTCTCGTGGATATGCACGTCCATCTGCGGGAGCCGGGTTACGAATTCAAGGAGACCATCTCCAGTGGTACGCGGACCGCTGCGGCTGGAGGAGTCACCTCGGTGGCGGCGATGGCCAATACCCAGCCGGTCATGGATGATCCGAGCGTTGTTGGCTACATCCTGGACAAGGCCCGGGCCGCCGGCTATGCCAATGTCTTTCCCATCGGTGCCCTGACCCGGGGATTGCAGGGCAAAACCCTGACCGAAATGGGACTCCTGCAAAAGGCCGGCTGCGTCGCCTTTTCCGACGATGGTCGCCCGGTCATGGACAGCGGTGTCATGCGCAAGGCCCTGGACTATTCGCGGGCCTTCAATGCCCTGCTCATCCAGCACGCCGAGGATCTGGGTTTGTCGGCGCAGGGGTGCATGAACGAAGGGGTGGTGGCCAGTCGCCTGGGGCTGCCCGGCATCCCCACCGAGTCCGAGGAGATCATTGTCGATCGCGACATTCGCCTGGTGGGTCTGACCGGGGGACGCTACCACGTGGCGCACATCTCCACCCTGGGGGCGGTGCAGGCCGTTGCCGCTGCCCGGGCACGGGGTCTGCCCGTCTCCTGCGAGGCCACTCCGCACCATTTTGCCCTGACCGATGTCACCGTCGGCGACTACGATACCGATGCCAAAATGTCCCCCCCGCTGCGTGGTGAGGCCGACCGCCAGGCCCTCAAGGAGGGGTTGGCCCAGGGGATCATCACCGTCATCGCTTCGGATCACGCCCCGCACGATCTGGACAGCAAACGGGTGCCGTTTTGTCAGGCGGCCAATGGGGTGGTGGGACTGGAAACCCTGCTCCCCGTCACCCTGGAACTGGTTGCCGAGGGAGTTCTGACCCTGAGCGAAGCCCTGGCCGCCCTGACCTGCAATCCCTCCCGTCTGCTGGGCATCGACCGGGGGACACTGGCTGATGGGGCACCTGCCGATCTGGTGTTGTTCGATGCGAGCGAAGCCTGGACCGTCGATGCCGCCCGACTCCACGGCATGGCCCGCAATACCTGTTTTCACGGGCGTCAGGTGCATGGCCGGGTCAAATACACCATCCTCGCCGGGCGCATCGTGCATCGGGATGGTGAGTAGAGCGCATGGGCGGCACGGAGCAACGTCCGCGCATTTACCATCGTCAGGCCACTCTTGTCCGCAACCTGGCCCTGCCTGATCGGCACCATCTGCTCCGCCTGCAAGCGCCCTGGATTGCAGCTGCGGCACTTCCAGGCCAGTTTGTTCACATGGTGTGTGGGCCTGAGCTGACGTTGCCGCGCCCCTTTTCCATCCTGGATGCCGATCCGGCGACGGGTATGGTCGATCTGCTGTATCGGGTGGTCGGAACAGGAACGGCGCACATGGCCGCCTGGCAGGAGGGGATGACGGTTACCCTGGCGGGTCCGGTGGGTCGCCCTTTTTCGCCCGTCACGCCTGGCCAATCCATGCTCCTGCTGGCGGGTGGGGTGGGGCTGGCCCCCCTGGATTTTCTGGCGCGGCGCGCCCAGGCGGCAGGTGTCCGGGTCGTGCTGTTGCTTGGAACGGAAAGCACCCCTCCCTTTGCCACCACCCAGGCCAATGTGTTCATGCCGGGCATTGCCGACGTAACGCTTTTGGCCTTGACCCACCTGGAGCGGCTGGGGATCGTCAATCGTCTCGCGGCTTTGCACGGGGCGCCGGGTTTTTTTCGGGGGTATGTCACGGACTTGGCCAGAGAGTTTCTGGCCAGCATGGACCCGGCCATGCGCGCCGATTGGCGGCTCTTTGCCTGCGGTCCCCCGGCGATGCTCGCCGCGACGGCGCGTTTGATCGACCATTTTGGCCTTGCCGGTGAGGTCTCCATGGAGGCCCGCATGGCGTGCGGATTCGGGGGGTGTGCCGGCTGTGCCGTCCCCATGCTGGGCGCGTATGGTGAGGGCGAGGCGGACAAGCCATCGCCAGGTGCAGACGGATCAGATTGGCATTATCAGCGGGTCTGTGTCGATGGCCCGGTCTTCGATGCGGCAAAGGTGGCGTGGGAGCGGGGATTTTACTAACCGAGGCCATGATCGCTTTTTGGCATCGGGGTCCAGCAACTGTCTTGGATGTCAAGTAGCCTTTGCTAGGGAGGGGTGC
>JADGCJ010000066.1 GCA_015229045.1 Magnetococcales bacterium | reverse complement strand
AATCTTCACGCAGGAGTAGCACTCCCAGCACTGCTCCGGCTCCTGATTGAAGGCCTTCATCCGCTCCTTGTCCAGTTTCATCAGGTTGTTGGGGCAGATGTACATACAGGCCGTTTTATCCTGGCCTTTGCAGCCATCACACTTCTGCATCTTTACAAAACTTGGCATTGCATCGCCTCCTCGGATCAATGATTGTGATTTGAAAAAAATGATTCTTTATACCCATTTGCATTCATCGCGGTAACTTCGTTAGCTGCGTCGTCAGCTCCTCGCCGTACCAACACGTACTGTCTCGTCGCCTCCTCCTTGCCGCCTCGTTCCCGCATCGACTGCAAATGGGCATTAGCCGGTCGCCGCCCGGTGCAGTTTGACTTCCACTTTTTCGCCATCTTTCAGGCTGGCGTAATATCGTTTCAGGACTTCGAGCACTTCCGGTCGGCTGAACTCGGGAGGAACGACCTCCCCCTCGGAGAGCATCTTGCGCAACCTGGTGCCCGAGAGCAACTGCCGGTCATCCTTGCCATGCGGGCAGGTCTTCATGGAGGCCATGCCGTGGCATTTGTAGCAATAGAAGGTCCAGTCAATCTTCAGGGGGCGGGTCTTCAGCTCCTCCTCCGACACCTGGTCGAAGATGTATTGGGCATCGAAAGGACCATAGTAGTCGCCGACGCCAGCGTGATCGCGTCCCACAATGAGGTGTGAACAGCCATAGTTCTGCCGGAAGACCGCATGCAACAGGGCCTCTTTCGGACCGGCATAGCGCATCTCCATGGGGTAGCCCGCCTGGATGGCCGTATCGGCAACGAAATAGTTCTCCACAAGCAGATCGATGGCTTCGGCACGAACCTCCGCCGGAATGTCGCCCGCTTTCAGTTTGCCCAAAATCTGGTGAATGAGCACCCCGTCCAGGGTCTCGATGGCAATCTTGGCCAGATACTCATGGGAGCGATGCATCGGGTTGCGCGTTTGGAAGGCGGCCACCTTGCTCCATTTTTTCTGCTCGAAGATGGCGCGGGTCTCGGCTGGTCTCTTGTAGATGCTGGCATACTTTTGGGGAAATTCGCCTTCCGACAGAACCTGAACGGGTCCGGCCAGATTGATGGCACCCTGGTTCATCACCTTCTGGACACCGGGATGCTCCATGTCATCGGTCTGGAACACACTGCGGCACTCGTGTTGTTTGTCGTAGGCGTACTTCTCCTGGATACGCATCAGACCCATGACGTCATTGCTTTCGTCATCGACCAGGGTGATCTCCTGGCCGACATTCAGGGCATCGGCCTGGGCTTCGTTCACCGACAGGGTGATCGGGATCGGCCAGAAGAGACCGTTGACCATCCGGGTGGTATCGCAGACACTCTGCCAGTCGGCCCTCCCCATGAACCCGTCGAGGGGAGTGAAGGCGCCGATCCCCAACATGATCAGGTCGCAGGTCTCGCGAGAAGTCATCCGGACCTGTTTCAGGGTCTCCGCTTTGCGCTTGCCCTCCGCCAAGGCGGTTCCTGTCAACAGCAACGGCTTCAACGGACCTCCGCCATGGGGGGGTACCAATTTAGGCATGAATTTTCCTCCTCCGCTCAAAAAAATCAGGTCAAAAACGATTCGCCGTGGTCGTTCAACGCCGCAACCAGGCTGGCAATGGCGCGTCCCCGATGGCTCATGGCATCTTTCTCCACGGACGACATCTGGGCAAAGGTTCTCGACTCCCCTTCCGGAACAAATACCGGATCATAGCCAAACCCATTCTCCCCTTGCGGTATCGACGAGATCCGACCCTCGACAACCCCTGCAAAAATCCGGGTGCGTCCAGACGCATCGGCCATGGCCAAAACGCAAACAAAGCGCGCCGTCCGAGCCGATGCAGGGCAATCCCCCAACTCCAGCAACATTTTTTCCAGGTTTTGCCGGTCCGTGGCATCCGGTCCTGCGTAGCGGGCCGAGTGGACTCCGGGCCGTTTCCCCAGGGCATCCACCTCCAGTCCCGAGTCGTCCGCCAGGGCGGGCAGTCCGGTAAACCGTGCTATCTGAAGCGCTTTCTTGACGGCGTTCTCCGTGAACGTCGCCCCATCCTCCACCACCTCCGGGGCCTGGGGATACTCCCGCAGGTCAAGCAGACGGAGCGAGGTTCCTTCCAGCACCCGCTGGAACTCCTCGACCTTTTTTCGATTCCGGGTGGCCAGGATGACTTTCAAATCCTCACAATCCAGGGCGTTGGCTTGAATATTAGAAAACCACCACTTTCTAAACTTCCCGGACATGGTGCATTGTTGCCCCCCGCCCTGTCAAGACACCTTAATACCAAAAAAAATTTTGTTCAAATTAATTTTCAATAATTTTTTTTTATCCATAAACCACGCCCTTACTTCCCCACCTCGGTTTAGCAACCCAAGGGAAGAGGATTCATGGTCGTTGCAGGCAAACCTTGAACTGGTTGCCATCGCGATCATCGTCGAACGTCATGGCCGGGTGGGCGCGCAAGGCGCGCATGATGCCGGTGCCGATTCCCTGGTAAGGCAACAGGTGACTGGCATGGGAAGCAAGGACCGGATTACGCAGGTTGGTTATGCCGTGACGAATATGGTCAACCCGCAAATTGTTGGGCAAATGCCCTGGACTGATAATCTCCACCCGATCCGAAAAAATAAAAATGCGGATGGGTGCCGAAACAAAATAGTCCCGGTGGACCAAGGCATTGACCACAATCTCTTCCAGCACAATACGTGGAATTTCCGGAAGTCCCTTGGAGTTGATGCCCTGATCCCTCTGAATATGGCGTAAATTGCGCAGCATAAAGGCCATCGCCTGGCGAAACAGCTCCGGAAAAGCCCCATATAAATCCTGGCAATCCATGTAGGTATCCAGATCGATTTCCCGTCCCGGATAGGTCATCCCCTTGATCAAAAACTGGGGACGCCAACGTTGCGGATCCTGACCAAACAGAAGGAGTCCGGCCAGATTGAGCGACCCATCTCTGGCAAGATTAAGATTTTCCAGGAGTCTCTCCGGAGGAAGTTCCAGACATCCCTCCTCTTCCCCATAGCGCCGGTGATAGTAGGCGTGGAACAGTTTGACATCGAGGTCGTTCAGCGTACTTCCAGCCACGGGCACGACATCGGCATGCACCAGGGATGCAGTTTGAAAAAGGCGCTGCATCTCCTCCCGGGCTGTGACGCGACGTTTATCGGCACCATTTCTGACCCAGATGGCACCTTGCAGATCGGTATGGGGTTTGGCAATGCTGTCGGCGATGGTCACCACCATCACCACGCCCCCCTCCAAACGCATGTTTTCCGTGACAGGATTGAGCGGCGGACGAATTTTTTGCGACGCGGCGTTGGCAACAAGCTGATTCAGACGACGTATCTTCTCCGGCGTCAGACCCACAACGCCACCGTTGTCGTCTACGCCGATAAAAAGATGCCCTCCCCCGGAATTGGCAAAAGCCATCATCTCGGCGGCCAAGGCCGTATCGTTTTTAACATCCGCCTTAAACTGGTGCCGACTATCCTCGCCCAGGGCGAGACGTTCTGTCAGTTCTGAGGGGTCCATTTTTCAATCAAAACCACGCCTATTGTCGAACATGCAGTCTCTTTGATGGTCGAGAAAAATGTTGACATGAAAGACTTTGTCAGGGCTTCGCCCCGAACCCCACCAGGACTCTGTCCTGGACCTGTCCGGTCGCCAGCCCCCTGGACCCCGATTCGTTGCCGGGTGCTGAATAGTAACCAATAGGTTAAAAAAACGACGCATCTCGACATGGATTTGCAGGACAGGGCTGCGAAAAACCAACTACACGGAACCGGAAACCGAAGAAGGGGCACGAAACCTCTCCCGAAAAAGGGTGACATAACGACTGGTCGCCTCATGGACGGCCTTTTGGAAGGAGTCGTGGCTGTTGCCGGGGTTCTCCGGATAGGTGAGAGTGCGGGACATGGGCACCAGGGCACCGCTTTTATCGGCATCGAAAAAGGCACGCAGGGCCTCGATGCCCCCCCCCTGGAACCCCACACCAGGGGCCAGAATGATGGCTTGCGGCATCAATCTGCGCAGACGTGACGCCTCCTCGGGGAAGGTCGCCCCCACCACACCGCCGGCCAGACCATACCCGCTCCTGCCGACAGTTTTTTTGGCCCAGTCGTTGACGAGCCGGGCGAGGCGTTCGGCCACCGTTTCGCTGCGCCCGGTCTTGGCACCCATGATCAGACCGGACCCCGGGTTGGAGGTCTTCACCAGAAAGAAGACCCCCTTGCCATGATCGGCAGCCAGACGCAAAAACGGCTCGACGGCATCCTCACCCATGAAGGGGTTGACCGTGACACAATCCGCTTCCAGATCGGAGCGCCCCACCCGACCTCCGCCAAGAGAACCCCCTCCAGCCAGGTATCCCCGGGCATAGGCCGTGGAGGTCGATCCGATATCGCCACGCTTGACATCGAGGATCAGCGGCAATGCCATGGAACGCGCCAAAGCCATGACCTCGGCCAGGGCACCCAGACCCACCGTGCCGAACTGCTCAAAAAAAGCCGACTGAAACTTCACCCCGCACACCATCTCTCCAGAGGCTTCCAGCACGAGACGACAAAAAGTGGTCAAGGCGGAACGAATCGACGCCGGATCGGTCTCTGTCGGACGCAAAAACATGGGCATCTGATCAAAATCGGGATCGATCCCCACCACCAGGGGAGTGGTGGCCCGGGCACGGGCCAGAATCCGATCGGCAAAATGGTCGGTCATGGGGCTGCCGATCCCTTTTTGCCGGAAGAGAGACCCGGCTTGTCGGAGGTCAGGTCCAGAGACCCGGATCCTCCTCCCGGCTGCAAACCACCCGATTCAGCCCCGCCAAACTTGCTCTCCATCCTGGCCAACAGACCGGCTGGCCCATCCTTGTTCAAGATCGATTGAAACTGGGAGCGATAATTGTTGATCAGGCTGACCCCCTCGATGATGATATCAAAGACCTCCCAGCGACCCTCCCTGGATTGGGTCATCCGATACTGCATGGCATACTCCTGCCCCTTGGCATGGACGACGCTCTCCACCCGCGTGATGGTAGCACTCTCGGAGATCTCTTTATTGAAAAGAACCTTTTCCCCCTGATACCCCTCGATTTTGGCCAGATAGGCATCTTCAAGCACCCGCTTGAAAAGATCGCCAAAACGTTGTTGCTGCTGCGGAGTATACTCCTTCCAGCGCGGGCCGACAGCCCCACGCGCCATGAGGTGAAAATTAAACTGCTGATAGACCAGCTCTCTGAGCGCATCCCGCCTGGACAGTCTCTTTTCCGGGGTGTTGTACTGCGGATCCTTGAGAAGATCGATGATCTGCTCGATGGTCTTATGGAGGGAGACCATGGCACCGGCGGGGGCGGAGGCCTCCGCCGACACGGTTGCGGGCAAAAAGAGGGCAAGCCAGAAAAAAAGAACCCCCGCTCCGGAAAAGAGACGGAATCGTGCTGTAGACATTGTTATTTTCCTTGATTAA
Organism: Magnetococcales bacterium; assembly: GCA_015229045.1. The sequence goes on along the minus strand of JADGCJ010000066.1, from coordinate 11,953 downwards.
TCAATTATTTGACACTGCCATGAATAAACTGGCTGATCAACTCCTCAAAATCGATGGCCGGCTCGGTCTGGACCAGGCGGTCACCCGATTTCAGCAGGGTATCCGATCCGCCGGGGGCGATCTTCACATAGCGATCGCCGATGAGACCCTTGGTGCGGACCGAAGCGATGGCATCCTCCTGAATGGGAACATCGTGACGAATATTCATGGTGACCAGGGCATCGAACAGCTTGACGTCCAGATCGATCTGCTTGACACGCCCCACTTCGACGCCGGAAATCTCGACGGAGGCACCGCTCCTCAGCCCGGCAATGGAGGTGAAATGGGCGTGGATCGTCTTGAAGCTCCCCCCCACCAGCTCCATGCGAGCCATTTTGACGGAGAGCCATGCCAGGGCCAGAATGCCCGTCAGGACAAAGACTCCGACTGCCAGTTCCAGTTTGACGGATTGAGTTGTCATCGGCTGCCTTCCCCGGAAAATTTCAGATGATCTTGATGGGCCCTGTCAGGTTCCCGTTGATGAATTGTTGAATGACTGGATGCCGCGACTCCATGACAACGGCCGAGGGACCGGATTCCAGAATCTTTCCCTCATGCAGAACGAGGACATGATGACACCAATGAAAGATTTGCGGAATGGCATGGCTGATGATCACCATGGTGTAACGGGTGCGCATGTAGGTGTCGCAGATGAGATGATGGATGGCGTTTTCTATGATCGGGTCCAGACCGGCCGTCGGTTCGTCGAGCAGGATGATCTCCGGTTGCGTCACCAGGGCACGCGCCAGGGCGACCCGCTTCATCATGCCACCGCTCAACTCGTCCGGAAATTTGCCGTCCATGCCCGACAGGCCAACCTGGGCCAGGGTCTTGTGCACCATGTGGGCAATGGTCTCCGCATCGAGGCGGGTCTTTTCCCGCAAGGGGAACGCGACGTTGTCAAAGACACTCATCGAATCGAACAGAGCGCTGCTTTGGAACAGCATGCTGAAGCGTTCGCGGACGCGCAGCAGCTCTTTCCGGGAGAGTTTTCCCAGCTCCTGTTCTCCGACAAACACCTCGCCCCGGTCCGGGGCCATGAGGCCGATCATGTGTTTGAGAGAGACGCTCTTGCCGCCCCCGCTGACGCCAATGATCGCGGTGATCTTGCCCTGGGGAATCTCCAGATCGACCCGATCCAGAACCTTGCGACCGTCGAGGGTTTTCTCCACGCCAGCAAAGCGCATGGCCGTGGGGGGGAGTGGCTGAGTCGCATAGAGCGTGCGCTCCTCGGCAAATTTGGCAACCAGCGCCTCCAACAGCCCGGGCTGGGCAAGGTGACCTTGCTTGACGAGGATTTCCCCCAGAAGATCGGGATCCTTCTGGCGGGCCTGCTGCGTCAGAGCCGCTTCGACATGCTGCGGAGAGACCTGCCCCGTCGCGACGAGCATGTCGCCGAGCGTCCCGGAAGAGTCGATCTGGTCAGGAGTCTTTTTGCGGATGGACACGACAAATCTCCGAGACCTAGAGCATGACCGAGGTGATGAAGTAATCCCAGATCAGGACCAGAACCGAGCTGAGAACGACAGCCGATGTGATGGATCGCCCAACGCCTTCCGCGCCTCGGGTGGTAAAGTACCCCATGTAGGTACAGACCCAGGCGATGATCAAGCCGAAGCTGATCGATTTGATCACGCTGATGTAGATGTCCTTGGCCGCCAGTTTGGACTCGATGCCGCCCCAGTAGGTACCGCTCGACATCCCCAACAGCTGCACGGCCACCAGGTAGCCGCCAAAAATGCCCACCACATTGAAGATGGCCGTCAATACGGGCAGGGAAATGAGGCTCGCCTCCACCCTCGGGGCGACGAGGTATTTGAGGGGATTGATCCCCATCGATTCCAGGGCATCGATCTGCTCCTTGATGCGCATGACACCCAGCTCGCCGGCCATCGCCGATCCGGCACGACCCGTCACCATCAATGCCGTGAGAACCGGCCCCAACTCCTGGACGACAGCCAACGCCACCATCGGCCCGACCATCCCCTCGGAGCCGAATCGAGACAGGATATAATACCCCTGAAGAGCCAGGACCATGCCGGTGAAAGCGGCGGTCAACACGATGACAAACAGGGAACGAATACCAATAAAAACAATCTGTTTGAACAAATTTCGAGGGCGATACGGCGGTCGCACCACGCCAAAGAGGGCCGTCAGCAAAAAGAGAAACATGTGCCCCATCCTCCAGAATCTCTGGAGAGAGACACGTCCAAGGTTGCGAAGTGTCAGGATCATGAAAGAAAATGTGTGCGGCTGCCTGGACAGGATTTGGATCGGTACCGGACAACGTCACCCGGAGTGGTTTGCAAACCGGGGAATTATCGCTCATCATGGATCCTTTCCGCAAGGCATGGGGAGAGACCCCTTCCATCTGGACACTATGGCTACGAAGGACGATGCGATGAAGACACGGGTGTGGCGTCTGGCCTTATGGGTGATGGCTTTTTTCCTGGTCGGCGAACCGATCATCGGCATGGCCGGACCCAAACCGCACACCCCAGGAGAACAAAGCACCGAAGATGCCATCTGGTCTTCCGAGGATCAGGCGCAAAAATCGGCCGTGGTGTCGGACCCTTTGGAACCCTGGAATCGGGCCATGTTCACCTTCAACGACAAGGCCTCCGAGTGGGTTCTGGAACCCGTGGCCACGGGCTACCAGGCCCTGGTTCCGGAGGGGGGGCGCATCGCTGTACGCAATTTCTTCCAGAATCTGAAGGCACCGATCCACTTCACCAATGCCCTGCTTCAGGGCAAAGGACAGGCGGCTGGTGAGGAGCTGGGCCGTTTTCTGGTCAACTCGACCCTCGGTGTGGCGGGTCTCTTCGATGTCGCCTCGTTGCATTTCAACCTCCACAGCAGCCGCGCCGACCTGGGACAAACACTGGGACGCTATGGCGTCGGCGACAAGCTCTACCTGGTCTGGCCGGTTTTCGGTCCCTCCAATGCGCGTGACACCGTGGGTGACATAGGGGACTGGTTCCTCGACCCGCTGAACTATGTCCCCAGAAATTTTTGGGATCAGGTCGGCATCAAAACCTTCTCCAGGGTCAATGAAACCTCCCTCCGTCTGGAAGAGTTCCAGACCCTGCGCACGGCCACCCTGGACCCTTATGTCGCTGTTCGCAGTGGCTACCTGCAAAAACGCCAGGAGAAAGTCTCCCATTGACCTTTGGCGGACCTGCACAATCCTCTTGAAATCCTGATGCGCATAAAAAAGACAGGCTTCCGGGCGACCCTGCTCCTCTCCACCCTGTTTTTGTGGCTTGCGGGTTGTGCAGGGTCGGTGGCGGAGCGAACCCCTCTCGACCAGGAAAACACCAGCTTTTCCTGGCCCGATTTGGCCAAGACCGATGTCAACCTGTTCGTCGAGACCAACCAACGCGATGTCATGGGCTACATCAAGCAGTTGATGGTCAAACTCTATCGGCGCAACCCCAACCAGCTGCATCGCGGTTCCACCCATCAAATCGACGCCAACGTCAACCGGGTTTTCGGCTCTTTTCACAATTGGGACTTTGCCGAATTGAACCACTTGAAGGGAGTCGATTGCATCCGTTTGGCCTTCCAGGACTCTTTTACGGGAGACCGGGTTCTGGCCTACACCGTTGGTCTGGGATCGATGGTCATGGCATCCTACGACAACAAGAGAGAGTTTTTCGTCCTGGACTCACTGGACCCGCAAAAGCTGTACAACAGCGCCCGCAACCTGGAACTGGCGCTCTGGCTCCTCGGCCACGATCGGGACGCTCAAGGCAACCTTTTTCTGCTCAGCAACGAAAGCGAAGGGGCTGTGCACAATCTCAGCTATGAACGACTTTTTGGGAAAATGATCGGTCTGCAAGACGCCATGTCGCAGGTGGTGGCGCAAAAAACCAAACGCTTCATCAAACAGGCCCTGCAATTTCTGATCTTCCTGCCCATTTGAGCAAAAATATGGTCGGCTGCCAGGCGAATCGTTGAGATCGGAACGATCCGTGGTTATACTTCCGTCGCTCCTTGTGTGTCCGTTGTCTTTTGGGTGGGTTGACGAAAATGTATGGAACCTTCATGGGTGGGGGAATCCTCCCTCCACCCTCCGGTCATGGAAGTCGCTGCGCGACTTTCGCGGCAGTGGGGCGTTTTCTTTTCCTGTTGCCCCTGCTCGGCTGCGCCCTTCTCGTCTGGGCGTCCCTGGCACCCCCCGCCCTGGCCGGAGAGATCGATGAAATCCAGACACTTTTGGAAAAAAAACAGCTCCCGGCGGCCATGAGTCGCCTCGATACCTTCCTGAAAACCAACCCCAAGGATGCCCAGGCCCGATTTCTCAAGGGGTTGATCCTGACCGAAGAGCAAAAACAGGCCGAGGCCATTCAGGTTTTCCAGGAACTTACCGAGGAGTTCCCGGACAGGCCGGAACCTTTCAACAATCTGGCGGTTCTCTACGCCGAACAGGGGCAGCTGGAAAAGGCGCGTGACGTCCTGATCAGGGCCATCAACTCCCGGCCCGGATATGCGACGGCGCGCGAAAATCTTGGGGACGTCTACGCCAAGCTGGCTTCGCAAGCCTACAAAAAGGCCCTGCAGATCAATCGCGGCAACCCGGAAACCGAAGCCAAACTTGCCTTGGTGCGCACCCTTTTCACAGCCCCGGGCAACAATGCCTCCGCCGCGCCACCCGCCCGTCTGTCCGAAGAGTTTCTCCGCAAGGCCCGCAATGATGCCGTGGAAAAAGTTCGAGCCGAGGCCATGGACAAACTCAAGGCCGAGGCCATCAATCAGGTGCGTACCGAACTCCTGGAACAGGTACGCGCCGACATGCGCCAAAAGCTTCACACCGAGATCCTGGCCCAGGTACAAGCCACGGAAATGGGAAAAATTCGCGCTGAGGCCCTGGCTCAGGTCAAAAACGAGGAACGCGAGCGCATCGACGCCGAAGCACAGGAAAAGACCCGGGCCAGCATAGAAGCCAAGGCACGTGCCGAAAAAGAGAAAAATCTGCTGCTGGAACAACAGGCCAAGGAAAAACAGTCTCTCCGCGACGTAAAAACCGCTCCGGCCCCTGCCAGTCAGACCAGGGAAACCAGGGAGGTCAAAAAAGAGACCAAAGAAGAGAGCAAAGAAAAAGCCATCAAGGATGAAGCACCCGCCGCCATGAAACAGTTGACCAAGGGCCAAGTCAAAACACCGGACCAGGCCGTGCGCATGACCCATATGACCAAGCTCGACCAGGTCTTCGAGGCGGTTGAAAAAGAAGACAGGGAAATCCCCTACTTCCTGGCATCGCCCAAGCGGGCCCAGGCCCCGGAAAGTGTCAACCAGAACCAGGAGACCCAGGCCGTCGAAAAAGCCATTCGGAGTTGGGCCGCTGCCTGGTCGGAAAAACAACTGCCCCAGTACCTGGCCGCCTACGCCAAGGATTTTCGTCTGCCCGATGGCTTCACCACGCGCGAGGAGTGGTCAAGAAAACGCAAGCATCTCGTCGAGAAGGCGAAGTCCATTCACATCGGACTGGATGATCTGCGCGTTCGCATGGAAGGTCCGGGAGTGGCCAAGGTCAATTTCATTCAGAGCTACCGCTCCAACAAGTTCAATGACGTCGTCCACAAATCCATCCTGATGAAGAAAGAGGGAGATACGTGGAAAATTCTTCAGGAAGGGGTGGATGGGTAAAAGCTGCCGTGTTCTGTTGATCAGCTTGCTGGCAACCCTGGGCGGCCTTCTTCTGAGCGGGGCATGGTGCCCGGTCCGGGCTGAGACTGCGGGCCCTTTTTCTCCCCTGGATTACCTCTCCAACACCGAACGCTCCCTCATGAAGGGCCTGGATGCCATCCTGCATCACGACCTGAATGGCGCTTTGCGCGAAATCGGCGCCTTGACCCGACAAAGACCTGATTTCCGCCTGGCCCAACTCATCCAGGGGGATTTGTACATGGCTTTGGTCGGTAGCATGCGTGGTTTTGGCAACGGCCAGGAGCAAGATCCGGAGGTGGCTCACCTCCTGGAAGAGGCCCGGTCACGGCTGCGCAATCTGCTGGAACATCCACCCAAGGATGCCATTCCCCAGGATCTGATCTTCCTTTCTCGCGTTCAGGGCCATGCCGCTGTCGTGGATCTTGCCAAATCACGTCTGTACCTTTTCCGGCGCGTCAACGGTCGCCCCGAGCTGATTGCCAACTATTACATTTCCAGCGGCAAGAATGGTCCTGGCAAGTTTCTCAAAGGTGACAAAAGAACCCCCGTCGGACTCTACTTCATCACCGATTATCTGCCCAGATACAAACTCCCCCCCCTGTATGGCTTTGGCGCCATGCCCATCAACTATCCCAACGAATGGGACCGCCTCCATAAAAAAACCGGAGATGGCATCTGGTTGCACGGCACCCCTCTCACAACCTACAGCCGTCCCCCCATGACCAGCGATGGTTGCGTCGCCCTGACCAATATTGACTTTGAAACCATCAGCGAAGTGGTTGGCGTCGGAACTCCGGTCATCATCAGCAACTCCGTGGAGTGGATGGATCCCGTTGAATGGCGCGGTCAGCTTGACTGGTTTTTGTCACGCATCCAGGAGTGGCACAAGGATTGGGTCAGTGGTCAGGTCAATCGGGTTCTGCGCCATTACTCGACCGAGTTTCAGAACAACCGCCACGACTACACGAGTTGGACCAAAACCCTGCGGCGCCTGTTCCAGGATGGCACCCCCGATGAAACCCGCTTTTCCGACATCAGCATCCTGGGCTACCCTGCCGACAGGCGCATGATCGTGGTCACCTTCACCCAGGAGGTCCGGGGCAAGGAGCTGTTCCGACAACCCCTGCGGCGCCAATATTGGTGGCTGGAAAACAATCTCTGGAAAATTGTGTACGAGGACACAGGATGAAGCCTTATACTTGACGCATGGATCAGGGGCATCGAAGTAAAGCATCCCGCCAGCATCGTGAGATTGACAGCCTATGCTCACCAAAGCCTCCATCTCCGCTCATGTCATCATCGTTCGCCGGGAGAGCGCCACCTCGGAAGAGGAGGTGTTGCTGGTGCGCCTCGCCTATCGGGATCACCGCAGTGGCAAATGGTCTTTTCCTGGTGGTTTTGTCGATTCCGGGGAGGGATTGTTGTCCGCCCTGCGTCGGGAGGTCAGCGAGGAGGTCGGCCTGCACCTGGAAGAGGCCCGTATCGTCAACGTGGTGCCCATGCTGGAGCAGGAGTCCCCCCACGTCGGCTTCATTTTTCGCTGCGACACCTGGCATGGCGAGGCAGTCTGTCGCAGCCGGGAAATCACCGAAACCCTGTGGGCCGGTCGCGGTGCCTTCGCAACCCTCGTTCGGGAGGGTGGTATGGCCTATCCACAAATGCCCTCCCAGATGGCCGCCCTGGGATGGTCTTTCCCGGCATCCGGTTGAACTGGAGGATTAAACATGACACGATCCGGAGTGACCCTTTTGACCACGGCTGTTGCCCTCCTTCTGTTCTCAGCCCGCGCCTCGGGAGAAGGTCTCTCGCCGCCCCCACCCCCCGTTTCACCCGCACAACCTTCCGTACCTCCCCAAGAGAATCAGGCTTCAGCACCAAAAGCCACACAGGAAAAAATGTCGCCGGAAGGAACAAAAGAGGAGCTGGAACGCGCTCAACAACACTTCCTCGAGGGACTGCGCGCATTGGGCAGCGCCGGTCGCCGGACCATCGAGGAAAATGTCCCGGAAATGCAGGACAAGGCACGTAAAACCATTGAGGAAACAAAAAAATTGATACAACAGTGGGAGGAGAACCTGCGCAAGCTCGAACAGGATTTTTCCACCCCTCCCAAAGCGCCCCCCCCAGCCCCGGCCCAAAAAAACACGAGCGCCATCTAAACCGCGTCGACTCTCCGCTTTTACCGTGAAAGTCGCGCAGCGACTCTCATGACAAAAAAAAGATAAAGTTGAGATATCAATTGATGTCGAATGAAGAATTGTCTACAATGCTCGGGTTGTCACGCTGGACAACAGTGGGATGACTTGGACAGCCAACCGTTTATCATGATCTGGACATCAAACCGGAACTCACAGAAATAGAAAAACGTGCAACCTCTCCGAACAAACTGCCCATTGATCTTCCGGAACCAGGGTACCTCTGCCTGGAAGGTCCGCCGGGGCATCTGTGATCTCCGCGACACGTCAGGTTCAGCCTCAACCAAAAAATTTCCAGGAAAAAAAAGCGATTCCCGTCCTTGATTGTGGGAGCGAACAGGTGGAATTGTCCTCCAGTTTCATTTTTCCAGGAGTATAGGGATAACAGGGAGATTATGTAACATGACAGCACGACACGAAGACACCAATGCCAACCTGCATCCGTCCCACCTGATCGACCAGGTGGTTTTTGGTGACTGCCGGGATCCGTTTGCATTTTTGGGCATGCACACGGCGGGAGGAAACGTCATCACCGTACGCGCTTTTCTTCCCGGCGCACACTCTGTGCACCTGCTCAACAAGGAGACCTCGGCCGTCGTGGGCGAAATGAAACGCATCCATGACTGGGGCTTCTTTGCCCTGGAGGTCAAAAACCAAAGCAAGGTGTTTCCCTACATCATGCGGGCCGAGTTCGGACACGGTCCCGTGGACCTGGAGGATCCCTATCGGTACTGGCCAGTCCTCGGCGACATGGACAACTATCTCTTCGGGGAAGGCAACCATTGGCGCATCTACGACCGCCTGGGCGCCCACCCGCAAATCATCGATGGCGTCGAAGGGGTTCTCTTTGCCGTCTGGGCGCCCAACGCCCTGCGCGTCAGCGTCGTCGGCCCCTTCAACAGCTGGGATGGTCGTCGGCACCCCATGCGGCTGCGCGTCGAAAGCGGTATCTGGGAGCTGTTCCTCCCCATGGTGCGGTCAGGTGACCTCTACAAGTATGAAATCAAAGGCTCCTACGGCGGACTCGTGCCCCTCAAGGCCGACCCCTACGGTCGCGCCTGCGAACCCCCTCCGGGCAATGCCTCCATCGTCATCGCCAACAGCACCTATCAATGGGGCGATGCCCGGTGGCTGGAGCATCGTGCCAAACAGGACTTCTACCACACCCCCATGTCCATCTACGAAGTCCATATTGGCTCCTGGAAGCGCAAGCCGGAAGAGGGGCATCGCTGGTTGAACTATCGCGAGTTGGCCGACGAGTTGGTCCCTTATGTCAAAGAGATGAATTTCACTCACATCGAACTGATGCCCATCTCCGAGTTTCCCTACGATCCCTCCTGGGGCTATCAGCCGGTCGGTCTTTTCTCGCCAACCAACCGTTTCGGCTCGCCGGATGATCTGCGCTACTTCATCGATCGCTTTCACCAGGCGGGTATCGGCGTCCTCATGGATTGGGTTCCTGGTCACTTCCCGACCGATGCCTTCGGTCTGGGTCGCTTCGACGGCACCTGCCTCTACGAACACGACGACCCCCGCCTCGGCTACCATCCCGACTGGAATACCCTGATCTACAACTATGGCCGCAATGAGGTCTCCAATTATCTCATCGCCAATGCCCTCTACTGGCTTGAGCAGTTCCATATCGATGGTCTGCGCGTGGATGCCGTGGCCTCCATGCTCTACCAGGATTACAGCCGTCAGGCGGGAGAGTGGCTCCCCAATCGTTACGGCGGCAACGAAAATCTGGAGGCTGTCGAGTTTTTGAAACGGCTCAACCGCATTGTCTATCAGCAAGGTGCCGGGGCCATCACCATCGCCGAAGAGTCCACCGCCTGGCCCATGGTCTCCAGGCCCATCGAATCCGGCGGACTTGGCTTCGGCTTCAAATGGAACATGGGATGGATGAACGACACCCTCGCCTACATGCGCAAGGATGCCATCTATCGCCGTTTCCATCACAACAAGCTCACCTTTGGCATGTTGTACGGCTACCACGAAAATTTCATCCTGCCGCTCTCCCATGACGAGGTTGTCCACGGCAAGTGCTCCCTGCTCGACCAGATGCCCGGTGATGCCTGGCAAAAATTTGCCAACCTGCGTGTCTACTACACCTTCATGTACTGCTACCCCGGCAAGAAGCTGCTCTTTATGGGTGGTGAGTTCGCTCAGGGCAGAGAGTGGACCCATGAATACAGCCTGGATTGGCATCTGCTGGAGCATGTCCCCTTCCATCAGGGAGTTTGGCGCCTGGTTCGGGATTTGAATCGCCTGTACACCGCACTGCCTGCGCTCCACAATCTGGATCATGAACCGGGTGGTTTCGAATGGATCGACTGCCATGACCACGATCAGAGCGTCATCTCGTGGCTGCGGCGCGGCCTGAACGGTGAAGAAGCCATCGTCGTTTGCAACTTCACGCCCGTTCCTCGCCATAACTATCGCATTGGTGTCCCGAGAATGGGTATCTATCGCGAGCGCCTCAACAGCGATGCAGCCGATTATGGCGGCGGCAGTGTCGGCAATATGGGCAGCGCCATGGCCGAAGAGATTCCCTTCCACGGCAAGCCCTGTTCCATCTCTTTGACCATCCCCCCTCTGGGTGGTTTGGTCATGATTCGTGATGAAGGCCCCTGAGCCTCTGCCCATCTGAAAAACTGACATGGCACTTGCTGCCGGTCCGATCCGTGATCATGGATCGGACCGGCAGCGGGTCGGTGGTTTCTTCAATCCGTTTTTGCTCCGAAGGTGTTTTGGTGCATGACCAGTTGGCTCAGGCCATCCGGGAGGCCGTTCACGAATTTTTTCTGGCTTTCCTCTCTTTGGAAGTCCAACCAGGGCCGACTTTTCGCAAACCGGCTTTCGAGCCTTATGTCCCACCGCAAGCCGATGTGACCGGCGTGGTTCGTCTCAGCGGCGCTCTGGACGGCGGTATCCATCTTTCGGCCCCCATGCACGTTGCTCTGGCCATGAGCAGCTCCTTCGCCGACGAACCGATGGAGGCAATGGCCGAAGAGGCCCGGGATGCCTTCGGCGAGTTGACCAATCTGGTGGCTGGTGGTGTGCAGTCCCGTCTCGCCGATACCTTGGGCGAGATCACGCTCACCCCGCCCTTTGTGGTCTTCGGTGACCAGTACACCATGGCTGTGAAGGCCAACTTCTCCTCGGTCAAGACCTATTTTCGCATCGAGGGTGGGCCGTTTTTTGTGGAGTGTTTTTTTCTTTAAAAGCAGGCATAGTTCTCGGTCACATAAAAATTCCGTAACCATTCAGCACCCGGCAACAAATCGGGGTCCAGGGAGTCGGCGACCGGACAGGTCCAGGACAGAGTCCTGGTGGGGTTCGGGGCGAAGCCCTGACAAAGGCTTTCATGTCCAGGCCTTTCTTGAAAGGGTACCTGAGCAGTTACAAAATTCCTATAAATAATGATACTTACATGAAACGATAACGACTGAGTCTCCCTCAATTTTGTATACCAATCGATGCTCTTCGGTGATCCTCCGCGACCAGTAGCCCTGCAATTCATGGCGCAAAGGCTCGGGCTTGCCAATCCCTCCACCCAAGGGATTGCGTGTTATATCGACGATCAAAGAAATAATGCGACGGTATACCTGACGGTCCCGTCCTGCCCACGCGGTAAAGTCGTCAAAGGCTCCCCTCTCAAAGGTGATGTTCATTCCAGATGGGAATGATCAACGGTGATTTGCCCCTCCGGGTGTTGCACATTCTCAATCGCCGACAACAATCGGGACCGATTGGCTGGATGAGCCAGCAGGTAGGCCGTCTCATCCTGTTCCTGTGCGGCTGTTTCACAGATAGAAATTTCGATACTCTTGTGACGAAACAATGTTTTGAGAGACTCCAAAAAATCAACTGTCAATTCATCCGCATTCAGACGATAAATGGTGTACATAGAACAACCCCCAAAACGACCATCAACCTTGTCCTGGACTCTCCAGATGATACGACAATTTGGACCGTGCGTCATGCGCCAAATACAGGGCAATCGCATTTGAAATTGGCATGCTTGAAAAATCGGACCTTAAACCGCG
>JADGCJ010000065.1 GCA_015229045.1 Magnetococcales bacterium | reverse complement strand
CGCGGTTTAAGGTCCGATTTTTCAAGCATGCCAATTTCAAATGCGATTGCCCTGTTGTCGCCTCGCATCCATCTTGATCTGGAATTGGAATTATTGATACCCTGTCGACCCGGTAGACTCCATTGACTCTTGATCCGCCCTCCATGATGCGCATCGTTTTTGACCTGGGTACCCTGAAGATCATGGCCACCCCGGCTGAAGCAGTTCCGGTGGCTGCCTATGTGCGTTGGGATGATCGGGTGGGTTATTACCGCGCCGAGGGACGCCATTATGGACCCATTGTCCTGAGCTTGCATCGTCTGAAGATTCCTTATCAGGATGAAGCGCGTGGATTTTCGCAGCAGGCATTCCGGACCCGGGATGAACAGGAACCGCGCCCTCACCAGAGCGACAGTCTGCGTACCTGGCTGGAGGCCGGGAAAAAAGGGGTAGTGGTCCTTCCCACGGGGGCCGGCAAAACCCTGGTGGCGCGCCTGGCCATCGAAAGGGTCCAGCGCGATACCCTGATCCTGGTACCTACCATCGATCTCATGCACCAATGGTATGAACAGTTGCAATGCTCTTTTGCCATGGAGATTGGCGTTTGGGGCGGGGGTGAGCATGTGTCGCGTCCGATCACCGTCAGCACCTACGATTCGGCCTTGATTCACCTGGAACACGCCGGCAATCGGTTCGGCTTTTTGATTTGTGATGAGTGTCATCATCTGCCGACCCCATCGACGCGGCAGGTGGCCGTTATGAGCATCGCCCCCTTTCGGATGGGTCTGACGGCCACTCCGGAGCGCACCGATGGCCAGGAGGCGGATCTTTATGACCTGCTTGGGCCGGTGTGTCATCGCAGTGAAATTACGGAGCTGGAAGGGACATACCTGGCCCCCTACCGACTGGAACAGGTGCCGGTGATCCTCGATCCGGACGAACGGCAGGCCTATGATGCGGCCTATGGTCACTATCGACGTTTTGCCCAGGAGAATGGCCTCAAACTGAGTACACCGGAGGGGTGGAGCCGTTTCATCCAGGTGTGTGCCCGGTCGCGCGAGGGTCGGGAGGCCTTTGCCGCCTATCGCACGCAAAAGCGTCTGGCCCGGGCCTCACGCGCCAAGTTGCGCACGGTGTGGCATCTGCTGCGTCGTCATCGGGGTGAGCAGGCGTTGTTGTTCACCGATGACAATGCGACGGCCTACACCATCGGCGAGACTTTCTTCCTGCCGGTGATCACGCACAAGACCAAGGTCTCGGAGCGCAAACATTTTCTCGATCTGTTTCGGGTCGGTACGGTTGACTGTCTGGTGACGTCGCGGGTTCTCAACGAGGGGGTGGATGTTCCCAACGTGGCGGTGGGCATCATTGTCTCCGGGAGTGGATCGGTGCGCGAACATGTCCAGCGTCTGGGCCGTATCCTGCGTCCCAGGGAGGGCAAACAGGCCATCCTGTATGAACTGGTTTCCGTCGACACGGCGGAAACCTTGACGAGTGAACGGCGCAGACAACATTTGGCTTACCAAAAATTTTCCCCCCAGGAAGCATGCTGACACGCGATCTTTTACGCCACACATTCCGCCAAGGGCGCGTCTATCCACGTTTTGTCGACGTGGATGACCGGGCGTTGTTGAATCTGGCGGCGGAGTTGACGGATATCTATCGGAGCAACATGGGTCTGGGGTTGGAAGAGCTGGCCGAGTTGACCCACCCGGTCATCAATGCGCAGCGGACTCCTCTGGTGGCCAAGGGGTTGAACAAGCTCCTTCTGGATCGGTGTCAGTTTCGCGAGGCGGATGCGGCGATTGCCGCTGCACGTTTGGCCATTCTGGAACGGGCCACCACCCTTTTGCGACAGCCCGGCATGGGTGATCTGGAGCATTATCGTCGCCAGGTGAGCGCGCCCTATGAGGCGGATGCCGATGCGCTTGCCAGCCGTTTGTATGCCGATCTGCCCATTCGCCAACCCCTGGAAGGTTTTGATCCACCTGCGCCGGAGGCCCTTTTGCAGCGTTACAATCTGGCCCAGGCGCAGGGATTGCTGTTTTTTGCCCAGGCCATCACGTTAACGTTGCGCGAGGGTCGTGTTGTTAAATTGCGGCGTTTTTTTCAATATTTACGTTTTTTTCGCCTGCTTTTTCGCATTCGGCGGATGCAGGCGGACGGCTACAGAGTAGAGTTGGATGGCCCTCTCTCCCTGTTTGAAGGTGGTCGCAGGTATGGTTTGCAGTTGGCTTTGGCCCTGCCGGCCTTTTGTGACCTGGCGACGTGGAACATGGAGGCTGAAGTGCGTTTGCCGAGGCGGACGCCGGTGCAATTTGTTCTGGATGAAAAATCGGCTCTGCGCTCCCATTATGCCCGGCTTGCCGGTTATCATCCTCGCGAATTTCAACTCTTTGTCGAACAGTTTCAGGAACAGGCACCTGCGGGTTGGCGCATGGCTTTGGAGGCGGATATTGTGCATCGGGCAGGTCAGGAGGTGTGGATTCCTGATTGGACATTCATCGCACCCGATGGGCGTTCGATCCATGTGGAGCTGTTTCATCGTTGGCACGCCACTCTGCTGGAGTCCCGTCTCGATGCCCTGGAAAAGAGCCTTGATCCCGCCACTTTCAAGATTGGCGTGGATCGCTTTTTGTATCGGGATCCGGCCCGCAAGGCGCGATTGGATGGTTCTGCCTGGTTTGCAGACCATGGTTTTTTATTTAATGAATTTCCGCCGGTAGAACGGGTTTTGGCATGTTTGCAGAGGGGTATCGTTTAAAAATGGGCGAGGGCCTGGCGAAAATGGGGTCCAGGGGGCTGGCGACCGGACAGGTCCAGGACGGAGTCCTGGTGGGGTCTGGGGCGAAGCCCCAATAAAATCTTTTATGTCGACGCAGTTTAATCGACGCAGTTCAACCATCCTTGCCTCTGTTTTTGCCCTTTTTACTCTTGCCCTTTTTCTCTTTTTTTCTCTTACCTTTTTCCGGATAACTGGCAATGACGGACGTGGTAATGCCGCCGCGCACGTTGAAAAGACTGGTCACCGTCATGACGCGCGGGGCCACCACGGCCACTAAATCATCCAGGATACGGTTGGTCACCGCTTCGTGAAACGCCCCTTCATGCCGATAGCTCCATAAATAGAGCTTCAAGGATTTTAACTCCACGCAGAGTTGATCTGGAGTGTAGTCAATGCGAACCTCGGCAAAATCGGGCTGGCCGGTTTTGGGGCAGACGCAGGTGAACTCGGGACACTGCATCGCGATGCAATAAGAACGTTCCGGATGGGGATTGACAAAGGTCTCAAGAATTTTCCGGCGGGGTTGTCCGGCGGCCTGAGGGGGTTCGGGTTCAAAACTGATGGGCATGGCGCCTTACCGTGAAAGTCGCGCAGCGATTCTCATGATCGGAGGGTGGAGGGAGGCCTCCCCCATCTGCGCAATGTTATCCAAATTTGATGACAAAGGGAAGGATGCACAAGGCAATACCCGTAGCGATCATGTAGGTCGTATTGGTCACAAAGTAGGGGAAGACCATCAGAAGCACACCATAGATGGTCGTACTCATCGGCCCATTTTTTCTTCCGTAACGAAACAGCACCCAACCAATGAGGCTGAAAACCAGCGAAGCCGCGATCCCGGTCATGGAATAACCCATGAAGGTGGAACCGTCGGCGCTGCCGCTGCCACTTTTGACCAACTCTTGCTGGAGTTTGTTGATCATGTCGAGACTGTTGGTCAGGTTGCCAACGTCGTTGTTCATCGTGGCGACTCCCTGTTCAGGTCGGAAGTTTGGTACGAAACGACCGTGATGCTATGGTTGAGGCATTGAAGACGATACGCAGCACATCCGTCTCCTGATCGTAGGTCACTTTCACGTCACTGAACCGGAGGAGCGACCAACCCGCGCAGGGTAGCCGTAAAACGCTGGTGCATGGTGGCGATGATCTGGTCAGCCAATGCCTGAATCTTCTCCTCGGTCAGGGTGCAATCTTCGGCCTGGAAGATCACCTCGATGCCCAGACTCTTGCGACCCGCCGGGAGGTGTTCGCCGGTATAGAGGTCAAACAGGGTGACCGAACGAAGCAAATCGGGGACGGTTTGCCGAATGGTTTGAATAATTTCCCCGGCAGGCCACTTCTCCTCGACGACAAAGGCAAAGTCGCGGGCCACGGAAGGGAAACGGCTGATCATGCCAGGCGCCGCCGCAGACGATGGACTCTGCGCCATGCCATCCAGATCCAGCTCAAACAGGAACAGAGGCAGAGGGAGATCGAGCCGCTCCTGAAGGGCGGGATGAATCTGCCCCAGCCATCCCAGGAGGATCGTGTGCAGAAAAACCTCCGCCTTGCGCCCGGGATGAAGAAAACCAGGCCCTCCAGGGCGAAACTCCATGGCGGAGAGACCTACGCCAGTCAGCAGGGCTGTCACATCCCCCTTGAGATCGAAAAAATCGGTCGGGCGTGGCGGGGTATGCCAACTGCGCCCGGTGGCGGAACCACACAACAGACCACCCACACGCTCCGCTTCCGTGACGTTGCCGGCGGCTCCGGGCAGGAATATACGCCCGATTTCACACAAACGCAGGCGGTCGTTGCCCCGGCTGAGATTGCGCCGGGCTGTCTCGACGAGACCCGGTGCCAGCAGAGTGCGCATCACCCCCTGCTCTTCGGAGAGGGGATTGAGCAGGGCAAGCGGGGATTGATCCGGGGTGAAAAGCGCCAACTGGTTGGCACTGATGAAGGCGAAATTGATCGTTTCGAGATACCCCAATCCAACCAGGATGCGCCGATTGGTTCCCATCAGGGTGGTCAGGGGGTCGGAGGAGGGGAGAGAGACCGGACCCACAGGCAGACGCGATGGCACCCGATCATAGCCATAAAGCCTGACAATCTCTTCGACGAGATCCTCTTCGCGGCGCAGGTCAAGTCGATGGCTGGGGGGTTGGTAAAACACTGCGGTATCGACGCCAGAGCCGGTCTTTTGGCACCCCAGACGGGTCAACATGTCATGGGCCTGCTCGGGAGGAAGATCGATGCCCGCCAACTGCATGGCCCGACCATGCCGATAGGGAATGGGTGGTGGGGCATGCAAGGTGCCGACCTGAACCATGGTACACGGTCCGGCCCGGCCCCCTGCCAGATCCAGAATCATGCGGGTGGCGCGATCCAGGGCGGGACGCACCCCTTCCGGGTCGACGCCGCGCTCGAAGCGATGCCGGGAGTCGCTGAGGATGCCCAGGCGCCGTCCGGTGCGGGCGGTGGTCAAGGGATCGAAACAGGCCGCTTCGAGAAAGACGGCCGTCGTGGTGGCGACGACGCCGCTCTCCTCGCCGCCCATGATGCCGGCCAGGGCCAGAGGACGACGACTGTCGGCAATCAAGGTCATGCCCGGAGACAGGGTGCGCCGGATCTCGTCCAGGGTGGTGATGGATTCCCCCTCCCAGGCCCCGCGCACCACCAGGGGTGGCGCCAGACGTGCCAGATCAAAGGCATGCATAGGTTGCCCCAGATCGAGCATGAGATAGTTGGTGATATCGACAATGTTGTTGATGGAGCGCAGACCCACCGCCTCCAGACGTTGCCGCAACCACGCCGGACTGGGACCGATACGTACCCCGGCGATGACCCGCCCGGCATAACGCGGACAGGCGATGCCATCCTCGATACGCACCTGCACGGGATGCTCCTCTCCCACGCTGGGGTCTTCGGTCAGCTCGACAACCTGACGCCGCAACTGCCCGCCGGTGAGCGCGGCCAACTCGCGGGCAATGCCCTGTACGCCCAGGCAATCGCCGCGATTGGGGGTCAAATCGACCTCCAGCAGGTGGTCGTTGCGCCCCAGCAGCGGAGCGACCGGACCCCCTTCCGGGGCGGTCGGGGGGAGGATCAGAATCCCTTCCGCCGTGCTGGCCAGACCCAGCTCCGACACCGAGCAGAGCATGCCCGCCGAGGATTGGCCACGAATCGAACTCTGGGCGATCTCCATGCCGTTGGGGAGACGGGCACCCACCCGGGCCACGGCCACCTTGTCACCCGGGCGATGATTGGTCGCGCCGCACACCACCTGCAAACGCTCATCGCCGATGCGCACCTGACAGACGGTGAGGCGTTGGGCATTGGGATGGGGATCGACCGCTTCAAGAAATCCAACCTGGACCTGTTCCAACCCCTGTCCCAAATCGTCGACCCTGCCCACTTCCAGGCCGGCCAGGGTCAGGCGGGTGGCCACCTCGGCGGGGGAGAGGCCGATCTCCAGGTGTTCTTTGAGCCAGCGATAGGTGAATTTCATGATGCCGTCGTCCGGGTGCTTGATCAGAGGGTGGCGTGGTTTTGCAGGAAGCGCACGTCGTTGTCGAACAGGGTACGCAGGTCGTCGATGCGATATTTCAGCATGGCCATGCGCTCCACGCCCAGGCCGAAGGCAAACCCCGAATATTTTTCACGGTCGATGCCGACGTTTTTCAGCACGACCGGATGGATCATGCCGCACCCCAGCACTTCGATCCAACCCGTCCCCTTGCACACCCGGCAGCCGCGACTGTTGCAAAAAATGCACCCCATGTCCACTTCGGCGGAGGGTTCGGTGAAGGGGAAAAACGAGGGCCGGAAGCGAACCGGCAGATCCCTGGCGAAAAAGTGGCGCAAAAAGGCCTCCAGCAACCCTTTCAGATGGCCAAAACCGACGCCGTTGTCGACCATGAACCCCTCCACCTGGTGAAACATGGGGGTATGGGTCAAATCCGAGTCGCAGCGATAGACTCGACCCGGGGCAATGACGCGCAGCGGAGGCGTGCGACCCTCCATGAAGCGGATCTGTACCGGCGAGGTGTGGGTGCGCAAGACCCGGCGCTGGCCATCCGGACCGGGGGGGAGGTAGAAGGTGTCGTGCATCTCCCGGGCCGGGTGATCGGCGGGAATGTTCAGGGCCTCGAAGTTGTGCCAATCGGTCTCCACTTCCGGGCCGGTGGCGGTGATAAAGCCCGCACCCCGGAAAAAGGTGCCGATCTCTTCCATGGCCCGGGTGAGGGGGTGAATGCCCCCCGGGAGGTGTTCCCGTCCCGGCAGGGTGACATCGACGGCTTCCTGATGCAGTTTTTCTTCCAGCTCCTGGCGTTTCAGGATTTCCAGTCGGGCGGCGTATGCCTGGTTGAAGGTCTCCTTGATACGATTGGCCAGGTCACCCAGCAGGGGGCGTTCTTCGGCGGAGACGCTGCCCAGGCCGCGCAGGAGTTGAGTCAGGCTTCCCTTGCGGCCCAGAAAGCGGACCCTCATCTGATCCAGGTCGACCAGAGAGGCGGCCTGCATCACATCGGCCTGTGCTGTTTTACCCAATCGCTCCAGTTGCTCGCGCATGGCGTCTCCACCCCGAAAATGACGAAGGCTGAGAGGTTGTCCGGAAACATGAAACAAAACGTTCAAAAGACCGGGATGGCTCCACCCCGGTCTTTTCGGTTCGTTCTTGCGTTTTCTTTTTTGTCAAACCGCGTTCATTTTGGGAAACATCACTTCCAAAAGGCAACCTGACACGAGCGGTCGTCTCTTCCGGACGAAAACCTGACCGGCGCTCCATCCGGGGGTTTTACAGCGCGGCCTTGGCGCTGGCTGCCAGCTGGGCGAACCCTTCGGGCTGGGTGATGGCCAAGTCGGCGAGTACCTTGCGATCCAGCTCGATGCCAGCCTTTTTCAGGCCATTCATGAAGCGGCTGTAGGAGAGTCCGTAGGCCCGGACAGCCGCATTGATACGGATGATCCAGAGGGCACGGAACTCCCGTTTGCGGACTTTGCGGTCGCGGTAGGCGTATTGCAGCCCTTTGTCCACTTTTTGTTTGGCAATGCGGATACAACTGCCATGACGATCCCGATAGCCTTTGGCCAGTTTCAGGATACCTCTGCGGCGTTCGCGCGACTGCACACCTCGTTTGACGCGTGGCATTCTTCATTCCTTTCATCAACATGTGATTCGGGCTTTCCTCGGTGTCAGGTTGCCCGGAGGTTTATTTCAAGCCTTGCACACGGCCGGGCAGAATGACCTGTTCCTCAGTTGATCACAAGGAACGCCGACCGACTCTTTCGAGTGTGCCAGATGCTTCAGTAGTGATTCGGCAGCATGCGATGGATGGCGGCCATGTCGACATCGGCCACCATGCCTGCCTGGCGCATGTTACGTTTCCGTTTCTGGCTCTTCGATGTCAGAATATGCTGCTTGAACGCTTTGTTGCGCTTGAATTTTCCAGAGCCGGTGAGCTTGAACCGTTTGGCGGCGCCCCGGTGGGTTTTGATCTTGGGCATATCTCTATCCGTTGAACTGTTTGCGCGGCAATTTTATTTCTTTTTTACCGGGGCTGTCGGGGCCACCACCATGGTCATCTGGCGACCCATCAGACGCGGTCTCTGTTCCACTTTGGCCAGGTCTTCCAGGGCGACTTCCAGGCGTCCCAGGAGGGTCATGCCCAGCTCCTGGTGGGCCATTTCCCGACCCCGAAAACGCAGGGTGCATTTGACCTTGTTGCCCTGCTCCAGAAACTTGCGGATACTGCGGAGCTTGACGTCATAGTCATGGATGTCTGTGCCGGGCCGGAACTTCACCTCTTTGGTGTCGATCCGGGTTTGATTTTTGCGGGCCTGGCGCTCGCGAATCGCTTTTTGGTACTTGAACTTGGTGTAATCCATGATCTTGCAGACGGGGGGCCTTGCTTCCGGCGCCACTTCCACGAGATCAAGCCCGGCCTCGAAGGCGCGGTTCATGGCCTCCGTGCGGTTGACAATTCCGACCTGCTCTGAGTTTTCATCGATCAGGCGAACCTCCGGCACCCGAATCTGCTCGTTGATGCGGGTAGTGTCCGTCAGCTGGGGTCCCCGATCTTTGACTGGCTGTTTGCTTATGGCTGTTCCCTCCAGAGAAAAAGTGACCACCCCGGGTATTGACGCAGCCCATCAGGCGTCAGCGGGGTGAAACGATACGGCATTTTTTTCAGGTCTGTTCCGCTGTCGGCATGCTCTTCGACATACCTTTTGACACAAAATACCCCCTTTCGCCATTATGAAGCCTCCGAGGCCATTGGACAACACCTCACGCGCAGGAAGCAGGGCAATCGCATTTGAAACTGGCACATCCGAGGCCATGATCGCTTTTTGGCATCGGGGTCCAGGGGGCCGGCTCCCTGGCAGGTCCAGGACAGAGTCCTGGTGGGGTTTGGGGCGAAGCCCCGATAAAATCTTTCATGCCAACATTTTTTTCCGAACAAAAAAACGACGTGTCCCAAAGTGGACGCGGTTTAAATGCGATTGCCCTGCGCAGGAAGGGTGCCAACTCTTCAGGTTTTCAAGTCACGAGGCATCGCCGGCACGGCGGATGACTTTGCAGATATCTTCGACCAGGGTTTCGATTCTGGCTTGCGAGTCCCCTTCCAGCATGACGCGAATTTTGGGTTCAGTGCCCGACTTGCGTACCAGGAGGCGACCGTTGCCGACCAACTCCTGCTCCACCTGCGCGATGATTGTTTGCACCTGGGGATCGGCCAGGGGATCGGCACCGTTCTGGTAGCGGACATTTTTCAAAATTTGCGGCACGAGGTGCATATCGGCGGCGAGTTCCGAAAGGGGACGCTGGCGGGTGGTCATCAGCTCGAGAATCTTGATCGCCGAGACCAGACCATCGCCGGTCGAATTGTGGTCGAGGAAGATGACGTGCCCCGACTGCTCGCCGCCCAGATTGAACCCATGTTTGACCATGTGCTCGAGGACGTAGCGATCCCCCACCTGGGTACGCACCATCTGGAGACCCAGCCGGGAGACGAAGCGTTCCAGCCCCAGGTTGGACATGACCGTGGTGACGATGCCGCCGCCGCGCAGGGTGCCGTTGCGGTGCATCTCCTGGGCACTCATGGCCAGGAGATGGTCTCCATCCAGAATTCTGCCCTGTTCGTCGCAGACGAGGAGCCGGTCGGCATCGCCGTCGAAGGCCACGCCGATATCGGCGCGCACCTCCTGGACCTTCTCCTGGATTTTTTTCGGAAAAAGCGAACCGTAGCCGTCGTTGATGTTGCGTCCGTCGGGTTCGTCGCCGATGGCCACCACGTCGGCGCCCAACTCCCAGAAGACGCTCGGGGCCACCTTGTACGATGCCCCGTGGGCACAATCCACCACCACGCGCAAACCATCCAGGCGCAGGGACTTGGGAAAGGTGTTCTTGCAAAATTCGATATAGCGTCCCGGGGCGTCTTCAATGTTGAAGGCCTTGCCCAGGTCGACCGACAGAGGGAGATGGGCATCCAGGTTCTCTTCGAAGACGATGCGTTCGATCTCGTGCTCCATCTCATCGGGCAGCTTCATGCCGTTGGCGTCAAAAAACTTGATGCCATTGTCGTGAAACGGATTGTGCGAAGCGGAGATCATGATACCGGCATCGGCGCGCAGGGCGCGGGTCAAAAAGGCGATGGCCGGTGTCGGCAGGGATCCGACATGCAGACAGTGGACCCCCATGGAGGTGAGCCCGGCGCGCAGACAGGACTCGAACATGTAGCCCGACAGACGGGTATCCTTGCCGAGGATCACGCGTCTGGGGTGTGTCCCCTGTTTCAGAACCACGCCCACAGCCCGACCCAGGCGCAACACCAACTCCGGTGTCATGGGGTGGACATTGGCCAGACCACGAATACCGTCAGTGCCAAACAACTTTCTGCTGCCTGATTTTTCCGGGGATCCACCCATGACAGAGAACGCCTCCTGGTGACCATCGCCGAACTCCCTTTCCTTTCGTTCCGGTGCCAGAACATGATCCATTATGCGCAAAATGTCAAAGTCAAACTCGGGATCGACGGAGTGATCGATCAACGGATATTGAAAATAGAGAGTATTTTTAACTTATCGTAACTGCCCAGGTACCCCCTCAAGAAAGGCCTGGACATGACAGACAAAAAGCTGCATGACCACAGCGCTGATGATTGTCTGTACCATGAGATCGGCGGCAGGCAATCCAATGACCACCTGTCCCGGTTCCTGGAGAGCCAAAGCCTCCGGACGTCCCGTCAACAGGAGCAACTTTCTCGAAGGGGTCACGAACTGTTGCAAGGTTTTCATGGCCGTATCGTGCCAGGCATCGTCGGGGGCAAGACACAGGATGGGCGAGGCGGGGGTTATGGCGGATTCCAGATGATCGGCGATCTCTGAGGTGATTCCCAACAGCGACAGTTGTTGTTTGATCTCCCGATTGATGGCCCGGGATGGACCCCAACCCAGGAGAACAGGCGATCCGGAAGCGATGATATCCTGGGCAGCGGCAGCGATACGCCCCTCAAGATCGAGGACCGAAGCCACCAGCAGAGGCAAATGACGCAATGCTGCCGTCATGCGCACCACAATGCTCTGGTCCGTCGGACGCCGTCGACAGGCCAGTTCAAAAACAAAACAGACGAGGATGGCCAGCCGACTCACGAATTCCAGAGGTGCCCACTTTTCTGCCGGAGGAGCGGTCAACAGATACAGCGCACCTCCGTTTTCATCGCGCCAACCCATGCGACCAGGGCTGACGGCCACGATGGTTGGCATCTCCCCGTGTGGGGTCCGATGCAGGGTCTTGCCAGGGCCATGGTGTCCATCCGCATCGACCATGAAAAGAGTGCACTGTGCGGCATCGCTCTTCCCGGGTCCGGCAGGATCCTTGCCAAACAACTCCAGCTCGGTGGGCATGTTCAGCCATCCCTCCAGCCAGTAGCGGACAATCAGTCCCATGTTTCGGTGCTGTTCATCGACCAGCAGACGAAACTTTTGCACGGGCTCGTCAGACAGAGGGATGTGGGCCATGGCGTACCGCCCCTGTTCGGGTTGCCAAAACTGATTCAGACAGCGCGCCAGAATCCACGGCAACTCCATGATCTCCTTGACGGAAGAAGGCGCTCTGTCTGCAATGTTGCCCCTTGACTGATTGTCATTGGCATCCATGGTAAAATTCCTTTTACACATTGTGATGGCTTGACAATCGGTCTCACACATTTCATGCCAGTTGATAATCCTATGATATAGAAGGGTAAAACATATCTTTCAGGCGCAATCTCCTGCACCATGCAACACTCATTGCAATCGGCAATGCAAAAAGCCGTCCTTTTGCGAAGGGATGGTCGCGAGCGTGGCAGAGAGGGAACAACCAGCCGGAAAAGCAGCCTGAAAAGAGACCTACTCCGACGGAAAACCAGGAAGATAGGTTCTGGTCATGTCCGCCTTGGGACGCGGGGAGGCCATGTGGGTTCCGTGGGCCAGGTAGTGAATATTTTCGGCCACATCCGTGATATGGTCGCACAGCCGCTCATAGTTTCTGGCAACGAACAGCAGGTGGACACAGCAGGGAACATCCTGCGGCGACAGCATCATGTGGGCCATGATGCTCTGGAAGGCTTCGTTGTTGCAGGCATCCACCTCGACGTCCTGGTTGCGCACGACCAGGGCCAGGTCGCCATCTTTGCGGCGATAGGCCTCAAGCAGACTGTGCAATTGCTGCGTGGCCAGCCTGCCCATGGCCACGACGGGATTGATCAGGGGTGAGGGGGGGTGCTGGCAGATGGTGCGGACCCGTTCGGCAATATTGCCGGCATAATCACCGATGCGCTCCAGATGGTGCGCCGACCGCAAGGAACACACCACGGTACGCAAATCATCCGCCACGGGCTGATGATGGATGAGAAGGGAGACACACTCTTCGTCGACCAGGGTCTCCAGGTCATCCACACTTTGGTCGTCGGCCATGACCTGGGAAGCCAACGCCTCGTCCATGGTCAACAGGGCCTGATTGACCATGACCAGTTGCTGAAGAGCAGCGCCACCCATGTCGAGAATGTGCTGTTCGAGATTCTCCAGATCCCGATCAAATCTGCGCAGGATATGGGGACGCACCTTGCCCGAGGTACACAGGCTTGCCTTGTTGGCAGCTTCCTGCAAGGGGTGTTCAGCCGCTTTGGCCATGGTGTTTTCCGTTGAGGGTTGTTTGCAACAGACAGGGTTTCACTTCCACCACATTTTTTTTCCGAGGTCAAGGGAGAGTTCGTGTTTCATGGTGCCGGGGTTGACTTGAGCAACTCCAGGGCTTTGTCCATTTCCTGGGAGAGATCGGCGAAAATGGTTGCCGATTCCGTCCAGTTTTTCATCTCTGCCTTGCCGGCCAGCAGCATGGCCTTGATGCGCACCCGGGATGCCCCCACGCCGGTGGCGGCATTTTTCAGCCATTCGGCGGCCTTGTGGGCCTGCAGGGGGTCTTTCACCTCCAGTTGATGGTGCAGGGAGCGCAGCCGGTCAGGCCCTTCCCGCAGGAAAATTTCCCGGCTGTGGGCAATATCCGCCGGATCACCGGCGACTGGCTTGAGTATGGGGGTTTCGTTGGTCTTGCCGATCCTGGGCGGCGGTCGCAGGGGAGGGGATTTGACCAGAAACGGGGCAATGGCCTCGGTCAGTTCCTGGGGTCGATAGGGCTTGCGCAAAAAGCCGTTCATTCCCTCTTCCTGGCAGCGTTGTTTTTCCTCTTCAAGGGCGTGGGCCGTGACGGCGATGATAGGGATAGCCTTCTTTTCCTGCAGAGCACCTTCGCCGGCACGAATGATCCGCGTCGTTTCATGGCCATCCATTTCCGGCATTTGCAGATCCATCAGGATGAGGTCGAAGTCGGCGTGGGCCATGGCATCGAGGGCCTCTTTGCCGTTGTTGGTCACCGTGACCCGATGTCCTGCCCGTTCGAGGATGGCCAATGCCAGCTTTTGATTGTTGACCAGATCTTCCACCAGAAGAATGCGGCTCAGGTTTTCCAGGGGCCGAGGGGGAGGTTCAGGCTTGACGACGGGTTTGGCAGGAGCCGGAGTCGCCATGCCCAGGGCCTGTTTGACCGTGCGCAGCAGGGCAAACCTCTTGACAGGCTTGCGACAGCACACCTGCCCGTCCAGGCGACACACACTTTCGACATCTTCCAGCCGCAGATGGGTCGGCAACAAAAGAACGGCATTGCCGTGCCAGCCGGCGTGGTCGCGCCACTCTTCGGACGGCTGATGCTCCTGATTCAGGACGCCGTGATCGAGGATCAGCACATCATGGGGGCGTGCCCGTTTCTTGGCGCGATCCAGGTTGTCCAGCATCTCCGAGGTGTCGGCGGCCTCCTGGACATGCGCCCCGGCCTGCGTCAGGACCTCCCGGACAATTTCCCGGCCGATGGCACTTTTCCAGACAGTCAGGATGGAGAGACCGGCGAGCGGTTCCGTTGTCGGCTGGGCAACCCGGTCTTCCATGACACGCCCCGGTTGATCGGAACCGCGCTTGCCCAGGCCAAATTCGGCGGTAAAATGGAAAGTGCTGCCAAATCCTTCCTCGCTTTCCAGCCACATGTCGCCGTTCATCAAGGAGACGAGGCTGCGACTGATGGTCAAGCCCAATCCGGTACCGCCAAAGTGCCGGGTCGTCGAGCCGTCAGCCTGCGTAAAGCGTTCGAACACCTTCTCTTGGCGATCGCGCGGAATGCCGATCCCCGTGTCCATCACGGAAAAGTGCAACATGATACGATTGCCCAGTCCGGGAGGCCGCACCTTGGTACCTTGAATCTCTCCCGGTTTGGCCTGACGGACGCGCAGCACCACCTCTCCCGTGCTGGTAAACTTGATGGCATTGCTGAGCAGATTGATGATCACCTGATTGAGGCGTAACGGATCTCCCATGAGGGTTTCCGGCAGATCCGTGGCCACATGGCACAACAAATCCAGATCTTTTTGATGGGCTTTGACGGCCAGCCCTTCGCAGGAATTCTCGACCCGGCCCAACAGGTCGAAGGGGATCTGTTCCAGTTTGAGGCGACCGGCCTCGATCTTGGACAGGTCCAGGATGCCGTTGATCAGCTCCAGCAGGGAGCGGGAGGAGTTTTGCACGATCTCCAGATATTCGCGTTGTTCAGGGGAGGGGTTGCCTTCCAGGAGCAGGTCGGTCATGCCGATGACGGCGTTCATGGGGGTACGAATTTCGTGGCTCATGTTGGCCAGGAATTCGCTCTTGGCCCGATTGGCCGATTCGGCCACGGTCAGGGTCTCTTCCAGGGATTTGACCAGCTGCTTGCGTTCGGTGATGTCGTGCATGAAGCCGGTGAAAAAGAGCTGTCCGTCGTTGATCAGGGAGGTCAAGGCCATTTCCAGGTCGATCATCAGACCATCGCGGCGCAGGCCCTGGACCTCGATGCGTCGTTTCAGCTTGGCCGCCTCCTCGCCGGAGGCGACTCTCCGGGTGAACACGGAGAGGTGTCCCTCGCGGGCCTGCGGCGACATGATGGTATCGACGATGGGTTTACCCAGCATCTGCTCGCGTTCAAAGCCGAACAATTTTTCGGCGGCCGGATTGAAATCCACCATGCGCCCGTTTTTATCGATGGTGACGATGGCATCCAGCGCACTTTCCAAAACCGATTTGAGGTGGTTTTCCCGGCTGCGGAGTTTGACCAGCGTCTCTTCCAGGCGCTTGGTGCGCTCCTGGACCAGCTCTTCGAGGGCCTCATGTTTCTCGATCAGATCGACATTTTGCGAGACGCGACAAAACAGCTCCTCGTTGCGGAAGGGTTTGGTCAAAAAGTCATTGGCTCCGGCCTTGATGAACTGGGCGGCCAGGTTCATGTCGCCATGCGAAGAGAGGCCGATGATCGCCACATGATCCCGGGGGTATTTGGCGCGGATACGCTTGGTCAACTGGAAGCCATCCATGCCGGGCATTTCATAATCGGAGATCACCATCCGCACATTGTTTTCGTCGAGGATTTTCAGGGCCTGTTCGCCGTCGGCTGCCTCCAGCACCTTGAAGCCATACAGACGCAGAAAGCGGCACAAGCTGAAACGAAAACTGCGGGAGTCGTCCACCACCAGCACTTGAATGTTTTGATTCTGGCGCAGTCTCTGAATGAAATATATGACGGAATCGATCACATGAACGTTGTCTTTGATGAAATAATCCAGGACTCCCTTGGAGAGAACCTTGCTGCGCAAATCCTCCTTGAACTCTCCGGTCAGGACGATGGCAGGAATTTTGTGCGATATGATCAGGTCGACGATTTCGCCATTGGGGGCGTCGGGCAGGTGCAGGTCGAGGATGCCCAGGAAACACCCTCCACGCTGGGACATGGTCCACTTTTGCGCCTCGGCGTAGGTGCGGGCCAGAATCACATCACAGGGAAAGGCGGCCTGCAACCGGCTTCTGAGCAGAGAGGCGAAACTGCGTGAATCTTCGACGATCAGCAACGATTCCATGACTGTACATCCGCTGCGAGAGAATCCCCGGGTCGGGTGACTCGGGGTCGGTCAGGTGTCTTGGCACACAAAACCGGCAGACTATCCGGCCACCAGGCCATACTCTTTCATTTTCTGTATAATCTTGGCCGTCGTGACCGGCTTGGTAATGTAATCGTTGCAGCCGCCACGGAAAAAGGCTTTGACAACCTGCTCCTCGGTATCCAGGGCACTGATCATGAAGACGACCGCAGGCGAGGAGGTGGCGATGCCGCTTTTGTCTTCGATCTCCCGAATGCGTACCAGGGCCTCCTGGCCATCCATGACGGGCATCATGATGTCCATGCACACCAGGTCGTAGGGATTGCCGTCTTCCAGGGCGAACTGGAATGTTTCCACGGCTTCAAGGCCGTTGGCGGCAAAATCGCACGTGCCATATTTGGCCAGAATCTTTTCCAGAAGCATGCGGTTGTTGAACTGATCGTCAACTATCAAAATCCTCATGAATCAGCCTCTTTGCATGATCAACCTGGCCCGGAATCCGGACCATCCGGATCGTTTCGCTCGGATCAATCCTGTCAATCCTGGGTAGTCGGGGTGCCCGGGCCGGACGCATGCCACAGATACCCCTCCACGATCAACATGCTCGAACAATACATGATGTCATTCCTGTTGACCATAAGGAACTTTAACCTTGGGTGAGGTCATGGGGCACGTGGAGATTTTATGTTTCTCGTGTATGCACAGTCACATTTTTGCCTTGTTCCCGGCACTCCTTGCCGGACTGCGTTCAGAGAGGGGCGAGGTGATGAGACGAATGGGCGATCGGGCCGTTTGTCGGCGTGGCCAACATATTGATTTGTTTTGCATCAAGAAGATTTTTTTATTTGGCACCTATCTTGCTTTCAGGTTAAGCGAGTCGATGGATGCCTGAAAGATGGCACTGTTTTGCCTGCATCCACGGAAGGCCACGAAAAAAGAAAGAAGGAGGCGGTTTCATGAAACATTTCCAAGTTGACAACGGTGGGGTTGGTTTTCTCCTGTGCCACAACGGCAGGATCATCGCCGAGGGATTGACCCGGGACGAGGCTGCCGATGCGGCCGATCATCTGGAGCGGTTGTTCTACGAAACCCCCGTGGAGAGTTTTGGCAATCTGGTGGCCTTTCAATCTGCCGTCGCCACGAGTGGCAGCCGCATTCGCAGTCAGGTTTGATGTCATGCAGGGGGCTTGCGCGTGGCCCGACCGCCCTGGAGTCCGGGGTCGGGCCTGTACCTGGGGGCTGAAGGCAGGGCAACCGCATTTAAAAAGTCATACTGTTTCTGAGCTGAATCCATAATGTTTGAAAGACTGGGATGGAGGTCCAGGAGGAAGGGCTGTGCCC
>JADGCJ010000064.1 GCA_015229045.1 Magnetococcales bacterium | reverse complement strand
GGGCTCCGCCCTTGACCCGCCAGGGAGCCGGCCCCCTGGACCCCGATTCGTTGCCGGGTGCTGATACGGTTACCAATTTTTCGCCAAAACTTTCAGGTTTTTGAATAACCCAACAGCCACACAACACCCCAGGCCAGGGTCAGCAGCGTGATGGGCACCCCGGCCAGCAGATAGGCCCGGAACGAGAGGATCACCTGCTGCCTGCGGGCAGTCTCGGCGACGATCAGGTTGGCCACCGACCCGAGCAGGGTCAGGTTACCGGCCAGGGTGGAAGCCATGGCCAGGGTCAACCAGGCCGTCTCCGGTGCCGGGAGATGCTCCACCAGCGGACGCAACAGCAAGACCGCCGGAACGTTGGAAACCAGATTGCTCAAGATGGCCCCGGACAGGGTCAGCGATACAACATCCAGATGACGCTCGACCGCCATGGCACGGAACAAGGTGCCGCTGAATCCGCTACTCTCCACCGCCCGGGTGACGACAAAAAGCGCAGCAAAAAAGACCAGCAATCCCCAGTCAATCTCCTGAAAAAGGCGTTCCGGCAGCATGGAACGGCTGACAAGCAGCACGGAAGCGGCACTCAAGGCGGCCAGAGCCACCGGCATGCCCAGCAACAAGGCCAGCAACAACAAGACGGAAGCGACAAGCGCCTTGCGCAGGAGAGCCGCCTCGGAGTGACAGGTCGGCGAGGTCGCCGGGGAAGACGCGACGAGACCCCGGGTCTGTTCCACCAACGGGATGCCACTCCAGGTGCGCCGATACAACAGCAGCAAGACACCCCAGGCGATGACCACTCCCCCCAGAGCCACGGGGGCCAGAGCCAGCAGAAAACGCTGGTAGGAGATGCCCGAGGCAATACCGATGAGCATGTTTTGCGGATTGCCGATGAGGGTGGCCACCGAACCAATGTTGGCCGAAACCGCCAGCCCCATGAGAAAAGGCACAGGCGGCAGACGCGAGACCCGCACCACCTCCACCACCAGAGGGGTCAGGGCCAGAACGACGGTATCGTTGAGAAAAAGGGCGGAGAGGAGACCGGAGACGAGCATCAACCCGGCCAGCATCCACGCCGGTGCCAACGCCCGGGAGAGCGTCCAGCCAGCCACCCGCTGAAAAAATCCGGCCTGGCGCAGATGGACGTTGATCACCATCATGGCCAGCAACAGGACGATGGTGTCCATGTCGATGGCCCGGTAGGCCGCCTCCCGGGAGATGGCCCCGGTCAAGACCAGAGCGGTGGCCCCCACCAGACAGATGGTGGCCCGGTTCATGGCGAGTCCAGGCAGACGCCCCACCGCCACCCCCAACAAGGTCACCAGAATGATCGCCAGCCACAGGAGTTCGCGCATAACGAATTACCTTGCCAGATCCGGATGAAAACCTCTACTGTTCCCGGAGGGAGAGATCAAACAGGAACCGTGGCGACGTGCGACACCAGGAAAAGAAGAAATGACCTGGTACAGGACGTCACGGACAACAAGGTGTCGAGTCATGGAAGAGGGCGCCACTCTGGCCAATGAGATGTTCACGATCCGGCGTCGCCTGGAGAGTGGACCTTCCGGGGAGTTGTTTCTGGCCCAGGACCGGACCAACGATGCCCTGGTGGTTCTGAAACCACTGCCCGAATCCCTGACGCAGGATGCGGATGCCTTTTTCACCCGTTTCAAACGGGAGTTTCATCGTTACCAGACCCTGCGTCACGACCGGATTGCCGCCCTGCACGGGCATGTCTTCGACCGGGAACGGCAGAGACATTTTCTGGTGCGCCTTCATGCGCCCGGCATCACCCTGGAGCAGTGGCGTCTGGAACGTCCGGGGGGGCGACTCGCCTGGCCCGATGCCCTGGCCATCGGGCAGAAGATAGCCGTCATCCTCGACCAGGCGCACACGGCCAATCTGAGCCACCGTGCCCTCAAGCCGCGCAACGTGATCATCGACCAGGAAGGCGAGGTGCGTCTGGTCGATTTTGGCATGGCCTACGCCGTGCGGGATCTGGTGCATCGTCTGGGCGGCACCCTCGACAGGGCAACCCTGGAAAAAAGCCATCCCTACACCGCCCCGGAGCAGTTTCTCCTGGAACATGGCCCGGGGGAGTCAGCACCACGGGTGGCGTTGTATATCCAGAAGAGTGGCATGCGTCTGGTGGGCAGCGAACCGGGTCCGGCAGCCGACATCTTCGCCCTGGGGGTGATGTTGTACGAGCTGGTGACGGGACGCACCCCCTTCACGCCCGCCCAGATCGACGCCCTGGCAACGGCGCACGGCAGTGGCTCATTTTCCGGACCCGGATTGCTGGCCGCCCTGTCCGAGGCACAGTTGCGCATCACCAACGGGGTCGCACCTGGTCCGGGTGTGCTGCCCGCCCTGAACGAGGCACGTATTCGCGTCTTTGCCCAGGCCCTGCACTGGAGACCGGAGCAACGTTTCGCCCGGGCCGGAGATTTTATCGCCGCCTTTGCCCCGGAGAGCATGGCCAAGGCCCGTGCCGAAACACCGACTCTCGCCATCGATGGCGTGACCCCTCCCCCGGCGACGACATCCGCCCCTCCCTCCACCGAGATAACCAAGGTCCCTGCGCATATCCCTGCCCTTGCGATCGATGCGGTGGCGGGTGCGGACGAGGCAGCCTCCACCCTGGCCGAAGAGAGCAAAGTCGATACCCCCGCAACCGCTGCGACGTCCGGTGCAAATGAGGCAACCTCTGCCCCGGCTGAAAAGGCCAGAGTCGATACCCCCGCAACCGCTGCGACGTCCGGTGCAAATGAGGCAACCTCTGCCCCGGCTGAAAAAGCCAAAGCTGATTCGGCCCCTCCCGCCCCGGCCAAAATGATCGGATCCGATGCGCATGAGACGACGCCTCTCCCCGCCGGAGAAAGCAGGACCGCTGCAAACAGGGTGACCTCTGCCCCGGCTGAAAAAGCCAAAGCCAACAGGGTTCCGCCTGCCCCTGCACCTGATGATCTGGTCAAGAGCCACGCGAGCGAACAGGTGCGTACCGATGCCATGGCAGCCTCCATCGCTCGTATCGATGCCTCCCTGGCACGCAGAAAACAGGGCCGGGAGACCTCCCCACCACGCACAGAGCCCCCCCCGCCACGGACGGAGGCTCTCCAAAACGCACCGGAAGAGCCCGCGCGTGACTCGACACGCCGTGCCGAACCGGAACGCCCGCGCACTCCGGCGGGCACAACACCTCCGCGCCGCGCTGAACCAACGGGCATGACACCCCCACGCCATCTTGAGCCGGAACGTCCGCGCACTCCGGCGCAGGAGCCCCTGGCCCGCCTCTTTCCCTCCCCACCCCTGTTGCTCGACAAGGAGCTGCAAAGCGACAGGCGACCGCGTTCCAGGCGCATGGGCATGGTACGCTGGGTGGCTCGGATGTCGGTTCCCGTGCTGCTCGTCGGCGGCGTGATCGGGGCGTCGGTCTTGGGTTGGGTGGTCTACTCCGATGCCTCCAGGAGTCGCCCGCAACAACAAGCCAGCACCGACAAAGAGGAGATGCCGACCAGGAGTCCGACCCAGGCTCTCCACCCCACCACGCCGGGAGATGCGCAACACGCCATGCTCGTCGCGGCGATGGCAACCACCCCGGATGACCCGAACAGGGTGGTCGCCCTGCTGGCAACCGCCGATCGGGATCTCCAGTCCATGCGCCTGGTGACACAATCCGGCGATCAGGCCATCGGTCGCTATCAGGAGGTGCTGCGTCTCGATCCGGGCAATGCCGCTGCCCGGCAGGGAATCGGACAGGCGGCGGAGAAATACGCCCAGGTGGCGCAGACAGCCATGGGTCATTTGACGCGCCTGGCGGTCGAAGGGGGGGTGCGCGGCGTTCCCGGCCCCAACGGCGAGGAGATCGCCGTCGCGGCCCTGCGCACCGAGCTGGAGGCCAAGACCAAAGAGGCCGCACAGGAGCGTCTGCGCGCCGACAGGCTGGAAAAACAACTCCAGGAGGTCAAAAACCAAATGGTGCGTCTGGCCGCTCTGGAAGAGAAGCTGCAAGCCTGGGAGGC
Source organism: Magnetococcales bacterium (assembly GCA_015229045.1). The sequence goes on along the minus strand of JADGCJ010000064.1, from coordinate 13,813 downwards.
CGACAAACGCCGCCTCGCCGAGCTGGAAAGACAGGTGGCCACCACCCAGAACCAGCAGGCGCATATCCAGGAGCTGGAGAACCGCCTGGAGTCGGCCCGGGTCGCCCTGGAACGGGTCAACGACCTCGAAAAGCGTCTGCGTCTGGTCCAGGAACGCGCCAGCCAGGAGCGCACCAAAAAGATGGTGATCGCGGCGACACGTACCCCGCCAGCACCTGTCAAACAGCCGATCGAGGGTACGCCTGTCGCCTCTCTCGCCCCGACACAGACCCAAACCGATGCCATGCCGACCATGGCCATCCATCCGTCTGTGATATCGAACGAAGAGGGTCTTTTCATCGTCCAGCTGGCCGCCCATCGCACTGCGGAAAAGGCCCAGGAAATGGAAGGATCCCTGCAACAAAAAGTCGGCAACGCAGCGGGCATGACCTTCTCCCGACAGACGGCGGAGGTGGGTGGCACCACCTGGTATCGGGTGCGAACCGGCCCTTTTGCCCACCGCGAAGGTGCCGAACAGGCCCTGCAAGCCATCAAGGAGCGCACCGGGGTGACCGGGCTGGTTCTCCGGCAGGGAAGCTGGTAACACCCACACAGGAACTATTGAGGCAATCCCTTGGAACACTTCGGCTTTCCCCTGGAAACGATCATCATCTTCGTCGTCGTGGTTGCAGCATCGCTCTACCTGGACCTGCATGCCCGTCGCCAGCAACAAGAGATCACCCTGCGCAGCGCGCTGCTCTGGTCCGGATTCTGGGTGTGCATCGCCCTTGGTTTCTACGTCTATCTCTACCTGAAGTTTGGCCCGACGTGGGCCAACCTCTATCTGGCCGGATATGTGCTGGAAAAAACCCTTTCTGTCGATAACCTTATGGTGTTCATCGCCATTTTTGCCAGTTTTGCCATTCGCGGCCCCTTGCAGCACCGGATCCTTTACCTGGGCATCGTGGGTGCTCTGCTGTTCCGGGCCATCTTTGTCGTGATCGGCAGCTCTCTTTTCGCCATGGGTTCCTGGGTGGAGTATCTCTTTGCGCTCATCGTCGCCTGGAGCGGCTGGAAAATGCTCACGGCTGGTCAAGCCGAAGAGGAGATCGAGGATTACTCCCACCATTGGTCGGTTACCATGACCGAAAAAATCCTGCCCGTCTTTCCGCGCCTGTCGGGCGGACGCTTTTTCCTGAGCGGCAAAGAGGTTGACCATGCCCGACAGGCCGATCCGACACTCGGCGTCACCCGCTCCGCTGCCCTCTATGCAACACCGGCCCTATTGTGTCTGGTGGCCATCGAGGCGTCGGATGTCATGTTCGCCTTTGACTCCGTGCCGGCCGTCATCGCCGTCACCCGCGAGCCGCTTTTGGTCTATGCGGCAATGATTTTTGCCATTCTCGGACTGCGTTCGCTCTACTTTGTCCTTGCCACCCTGACCCAATACCTGGTGCATCTGGCCAAGGCAGTGATCGCCTTGCTGTTTTTCATCGCCGCCAAACTGGCCCTTTCGGCCACCAATCACATTTTTCATTGGCCCGGCATGGAGATATCGCCCAATGCCAGTCTGCTCGTGGTGATCACGATCCTGACCCTGGGGGTTTTGGCGTCGTTCGTCTGGCCGGAAAAAGAGTGAAGGGAGTCCAGGCATGAGGGGAGGCGTTTGGCGCGTTGGCGTGGTGTCCGTGATGATCGGACTTGGCTCCTGTCCCGTTCATGGCAAGACCCTGTACCAATGCGGTAACGAACAGGGAGGGTTCGTGCTGAGCGACGAACCTTGCAAACCCGCCTCGCCCCCGCCTGCATCCAAGCCCGGGCCCGCGAAAACCATCCCGCCGGGTGTTTTTCCACAGGGTGCAGCCTCAGCGGAAGAGTCCCGGAACAAGGAATCGCCAGGCGACCATCCCGGTACGCCCCCCCCCGGCGGCGACAAGAAAAAACGCCCGGTCGGCAAAAAAGAGGAGCCTCCCCGGAAAAAATCCGATGACACCAGTAAAAAAGCCAAAGAGCTGGCGGCTCTGGCCAACAGGCTCATGGTGGAAGGAAATAATGCCGGGGCCATCAATGCCCTGGAAGAAGCGTGGCGCCTCTATCCAAAAAACCCGTTCATCATGCTCAATCTGGGGGTGGCCCACACCCGGAACGGCAACTGGACCAGGGCCAAGGGCTATTACAAGCAGGCCATGGAGTTCGAGTACCGGAAAAAGGCCCGGGAGGGTCTCGAAACCAGAATCACCAACCCCCACAGCATCAACTATGGCAAGCCTCTGATGGAAGTGATCCTCGGCAGCTGGAGTCAGGGACAACCCAGGGAGGATGTGTTCAACCTGACGGGAAGTACGGTCAGAGGCAAAGATATCTACGACTCTCTCTGCGCAAATCAGTGTCATCAGGCGCATGGCTGGGGCAGTACCGACGGCGTCTATCCGCAAATCGCCGGGCAGTATGCCCCGGTGTTGCTCAGGCAACTGCTCGACATGGCATCCAAAAGTCGGGAATCCCCCACCATGTACAAATATGCCCAGTCCAGCACCATTGGCGGCAACCAGGCCATGGCTGACGTCGTCGCCTACATTGCCCGTCTGCCCATGTCTCCCTTCCATGGCCTGGGCGCGGGAACCAATCCGGTCCTGGGAAAAAATTTGTATCAGGAGCATTGCGTTCGCTGCCACGGCCAGAAAGGGGAAGGGGATGGAAACGCCCTTCTGCCCCGCATCCAGGGACAGCACTACCAGTACATGGTCCGACAGTATGACATGATGCGCAATCAACAACGCCATGCGCTGCATCCGCTCAAGGAGTTGCAGCTCCATGACCTGACCGGAGAGTACGTTCAAGGCGTCCTGGATCATGTTTCGCGCTTTCCGGTGGATGTCACCCTGCTGGCACCCACCTCCGTTGCGGGACAACCCTCCGGCCCGCTCCACGCCCCTCAGCCCGTTCCCCCCGTGGAAGAGACCGAAGGGGTCGGCAATCCGGAAGGTGAACAGGATTGATGCCCGGCATAAATCTCTTGCCAGTGCTTGTGTTTCAGATTATGATAATATAATTATTTGCCGATATAAAAAATACAGGGGCCATCCGCAGCGACGATACAGTCGGAACACGTTAACCTTGTTGACGAATCCATCAACGGGAGTGGCATCGAGGTTGGGTATTGGGTAAACTGCGGGTTCGTATGGTCTGCACATGGGCACCTTCGGGGGTTTTGGCCGGTTGTGTCGCTGTCATGAACCCCTGGTCCGTTCGCCTGTGGGCATGCCCCGGCCGGATGGCCCGGGGGGTGGTCGTCACTCAAATCATGGTGGGGAGGAGTTGAAAAATGGCTGAACTGTTTTCTGATGCCTGGATGAAGCGTTTTCAGGAAGAGTGGAACAAGGAGCCGGATCTGGCAGGCGCCCTGGAGAAGATTGACTTCAATTCCGTCATTGCCTACGGTTTCGACGGTGAGGACAATCCGCATGGCATCATCGACGTCAAGAAGGGCAAGGTGGTCAAGGCCGGTGCCTACAGCGGCGAAACCCTGAACTGGGATCTGCGTGCCTCGAAAGAGAACTGGGAAAAATGGATCCAGAAAGAGCTGGGCATGATGGGTCTGGGCATGGCCTATACCACCCGCAAACTCAAATTCAAGGTGGGCGACTACGGCTCCATGATCAAGGATCCACGGATGGCGGCGCCGTTCATCAAGAGTTTTTCCGTGATGGGTCGGGTCTGACCCCTCTGGGGAACCGGGCACGTGTGCCGGGACCATCCCGCGACGGGAATGGAAACCGGGGCCGTACGCGCCCGCCGGAAAACACCAGCAATGGGGAACTGATTTCCATGAAGTCAATCAGGCAATCAATCGCGGTGCCCATCGTGACGATGCTGCCGCTGCTCCTGACCGTGTGGCCTGTGTTGGCGCCCTCCGCGTTCGCCACCGGCATTCCGGTGGGCAATCAGACCGTGGTCACGGTGGAGAACGGAACGGTCGGCACCACCACCACGCTGGGGGGAACCGTCGTCCCCCTGAAAGAGGTCTCGTTCTCGGCACAAATGCCCGGACGGGTCAATTTCATTGCCGGCGTGGAGGGGGATTGGGTCAAGAAAGGGGATGTCCTCGTCGCCCTGGATGACGCCGATCTTCAGGCCAAACGGCGTGCCATTCAGGCGGGGATGGCCAATGCCCAGTCCGCCTGGCGCAATGCCCGGGTCCAATACAGCCGCCAGGTCTACGCCGGTCCGGATTATGCCGACCAGATGGGCATGGGCATGGGCAAGATGATGGACCGCATGATCACCAAGCCCATGGACAATACCGTGGGCGGCGGCGGCTCGGAGTTGACCCGGCGCAGCCAGATCTTCGCCCAGGGCACCCAGATCGATCAGGCGCGCAGCCAATGGTACCAGGCCAAGGCCCAGCTGGAAGAGATCGACGCCCATCTGCGCGATGCCCTCTCCCGCGCCCCCTTCGACGGGGTGATCGTCCGCAAATCGGTGGAGGTGGGCGATACCGTGCAGCCGGGCATGCCCCTCCTCACCTTCGCCGATACGGTCAATCTCCAGATCAAGATCGACGTGCCGGCCCGCCTCATGCCCGGCATCCACAAAAACATGGTGATTCCGGCCAAACTGGACGTGGGCGACACCCGCATCGAGACCCGGGTCTCCCAGGTCTACCCCATGGCCGATCCACAGCGCCATACGGTCACCGTCAAGCTCGATCTGCCCAAGAATGCCCCCGGCGGCCCTGGCATGTACGCCGAGGTGGTCATCCCCGATGTCACCACCCCCAATGCCAACCTGCCGGTGATCCCCAAGAGCGCGGTGTTGTGGCGTGGCAGCCTGCCTGGAGTCCTGGTCGTCAACCAGAAAAACGAGGCCGAACTGCGCATGGTGCGCATGGGTGGGTTTGTGGATGACAAGACCATCAGCGTCCTCTCGGGCCTGCAAAGCGGCGAGCGCATTCTGGCCGCACCGACCAACAATCTCGCCTCCGGCTTGAACACGACCCCTGATGACGGAGCCAAAACCCCGTCGAGCCCATAACCGTCATGCCTGCCCCGTCATCAGCCGGGGTGGGCCAACCTGAACGGATTCCTGCGTCCCATGAGTGACTCTTCCGACCGCAAAAAGACCCCATCACCCCCCGGGGAACGACCGGGTGGCCCCTCTTCCGAGGACATGGCCCAGTTTTCGCCCCATCACAACCTGGGGATAGCGGGCATGATGGCCAGGGCGTTCATCCATTCGCCCCTGTCGCCGCTCTTCTTGTTTGCCTGTCTGGCGATGGGGATCATGGGACTCATCCTCACCCCGCGTCAGGAAGATCCGCAGATTTCCGTGCCCATGGTGGATATTTTTGTGCGTTATCCCGGGGCCTCGTCGCAACAGGTGGCCACCCTGGTGACCGAACCCCTGGAACGGATCATGAGCGAGATCCACGGGGTGAAACATGTCTATTCCGCCACCTCGCACGGCGAGGCGATGGTAACGGTGGAGTTTCACGTCGGACAAAACCTGGAGGCCTCCATCGTCAAGCTGCGGGACAAGATCATGTCCAACATGGACAAGGTTCCGCCCGGGGTGACCGACCCGATGATCAAACCGATGGCCGTCGATGACGTGCCGATGCTCACCCTCACCTTGTGGTCGCAGGATTTGAACGACTCGGAGCTGCGTGTCCTCTCCATGGACGTGCTGCAACGCCTCAAGGAGGTTGCCGATACCAGCCAGGGGTTCGTGGTGGGCGGACGCTCGGAACAGATTCGCGTCGAAGTGATGCCCGAGCGTCTCTCCGGATTTCGCATCAGCCTCGACCAGATCGCCCAGACCATCCAGACCGCCAACGCCGAGCAAGGGGTGGGTGACGTCGAATCCGGCGATGTCGGCTTCAAGGTCTACACCGGCGCCTTCCTGCGCAATGCCCAGGATATCCGCCGCCTCGTGGTGGGTACCCACCAGGGGGTGCCTGTCTATGTGGGCGACGTGGCCCGGGTCATTTCCGGTCCGGAAGAGACCAAACAGATCGTGCAGTATTATACCGGCCCGGCTGCCAAGGAGAAGGCCGTCAAAGCCGATGGTTCCGCTGCCGTGACCATCGCCATCGCCAAGAAAAAGGGGGCCAATGGCGTCACCGTGGCCAAGGATATCCTGGCCAAGGTCGAGGAGCTGAAAGGTCGTCTGATCCCCACCAACGTCAACGTCTCGGTCACCCGCAACTACGGGGAGACCGCCAACGAAAAGGTCAACGAGCTTCTCTTCAAGCTGTGCGTCGCCACGCTGGCGGTGACGCTTCTGGTCTGGTTCTCGCTGGGGATGCGCCCGGCCCTGGTCACCCTGATCGTCATTCCGGTGGTGATCGTGATGACGGTGTTTGCCGCCTGGATCATGAAATACACCATCGACCGGGTGAGCCTCTTTGCCTTGATCTTCTCCATCGGCATCCTGGTCGATGACGCCATCGTCGTCGTCGAAAACATCTACCGACGCTGGCTCATGGAGGATACCTGCTGCAGCGTCGTCTCGGTGGATGCGGTGCGGGAGGTGGGCAATCCGACCATTCTGGCCACCTTCACGGTCATTGCCGCGCTGCTGCCCATGGGCTTTGTCCGTGGCATGATGGGGCCTTACATGGAACCGATCCCGGCCCTGGGTTCGGTGGCCATGCTCTTCTCCCTGCTGGCTGCCTTCATCTTCACCCCCTGGCTGACGCAACTGATCAAACCCAGCCTGCGCACCCTGCATATCCACTCGGAGAAGGAACACTCCCAAACCCAAAAGCTGGAACGCTTCTATCGTACCGTCATTCCGGCCCTGGTGGACTCCAAGGTCAAGGGCTATGGCTTTCTCCTGGGCATGATCGCGGTCTTTTTTGCCTGCATGCTGCTGTTTTACACCCAGGATGTGGCAGTCAAGATCATGCCCCTCGACAACAAGCCCGAGTTCAATGTCGTGGTCAACATGGCCGAGGGAACCGCCCTGCCCAAGACAGCCAACCTGATCCAGCGCATGACCGAACTCCTGCGCAAGGAGATTCCCGAAATCACCGCCCTGCAAACCTATGCCGGCACGGCATCGCCCTTCAACTTCAACGGCATGGTGCGGCATTACTATCTGCGCCGCGAACCCTGGCAGGGGGATATCCAGGTCCAGCTCAAACACAAGAGCGAGAGAAAACGCACCAGTCACCAGTTGGCCATCGTCGCCCGGCACCTGCTCACCCCGCTGGCCGACGCTGCCGGTGCCCACATCGAAGTGGTGGAGATGCCCCCAGGCCCGCCGGTTTTGCAATCGGTGGTCGCCGAAGTGACCGGACCGGATGCCGCCACCCGGAAAGCCGTCACCACCCGCATGACGGAGTTTTTCAAAAAGGCCCAATTCATCGTCGACTCGAACAACTATATGCAGGCACCCTTCGAGATCTGGCGTTTTGAAGTGGATACGGAAAAGGCCGTGCGGCGTGGCGTATCGGTGGATGCCATCAACCGCAACCTCTCGATGGCCATGGGCGGCGCACGACTGGGCGACGTCAAACGGGCCCGGGTTCTGGAACCGACCTACATCATGATCCAGGTCCCCCTGGAGATTCGCGCCCAGATCACCAGCCTGACCGACCTGCCCATCTCCACCCCTGCGGGGAGCTCCATTCCGCTCGGCGAGCTGGGACGTTTCGTCAAGGATCAACAGGATCCGATCATTTTTCACAAGGATTTGCGCCCCGTCGAGTTTGTCACCGGCGAGGTGGAGGGTGCCCTGGATGCCCCCATCTATGCCATGCTGGAGGTGGACAGGATGCTGCAAGGCTACACCACCCCCGATGGCGTCAAAATGACTGGCTATTTCATGGGGCCGCCGGAATCCTCCTCCCGTTCGGCCTTCGAGTGGACCGGCGAGTGGACCGTCACCTACGAGACCTTCCGCGACATGGGTCTGGCCTTCGGTGCCGCGCTGGTGTTGATCTACATGCTCGTGGTGTGGGAGTTCGGCAATTTCATGCTGCCGGCGATCATCATGGCTCCCATCCCCCTGACCCTGATCGGCATCGTGCCGGGTCACTGGCTGATGAACGCCAAGTTTACCGCCACCTCGATGATCGGTTTCATCGCTCTGGCCGGCATCATCGTGCGCAACTCCATTCTGCTTGTGGATTTTACCCAGCAGGAGATTCTCAAAGGAGTCCCGGTCCGTGACGCCGTCATCCTGGCCTGCAAGGCGCGCACCCGGCCCATCCTGATCACCGCTTTTGCCCTGGTGGCCGGTTCATCGGTCATTCTGACGGACTTTATCTTCCAGGGCATGGCCATCTCCCTGCTGTTCGGAGTGTTGATCTCGACCCTGTTGACTCTCCTGGTGATTCCCCTGGGGTGCATCAGCGCCGAGAGCGCCTTTGTCAAACCGGACCCCGCGACGGTCCCTCCTCCAGGTATGCCCCTCATTCCCAGCGCCGAGGATTTTCACGAAGAGCGGGTTCTCAAGCGGATCGAGGAGAAAAACCGCGAAAAACGCCTCTCCAAGGCCAAAGCCTTTCTGGAGCGCATGAATGCTCCCGGCAAACCGGCGGTCAAACCCACCTCGGAGGAGGAGTCTCCAGCCCAGACCGAGGAGATTCCGTCCCGGACCAGGGAGAGTGCGCCCGATGCCGCGACATCCGCGACCGAACCCCCGGCCTCTCCGCCCCCGACAGCCGAACCCGTCGCCGCGCGTTCATCGAACACCTCTCCGGCAGTCCCGTCTTCGGAACCTGAAGAGAAGGTCGGCGCGGCTGCTTCCGCCGTGCCAACCTCTGCCGATCCTGAGCAGGAACCCGCCCCTGACAGTAGCGATGCGCCTGAGACAGATGACTCAGCCACCGGCAACGCCGCCCAGAAAAGGCGCGGCATCCGTCTGAAACCCCTTGCGCCAAAGTGATGCCCATGCGCCTCTCCCCTCGCGTCCGTAGCCGGTCCTGCCACTCTCTTGTGGGCCTGGGTGCCTTGTTGATTGTCGCGGGGAGCCAGACCATGGTCTGGAGCGCCGAGGAGTCGACCTGGTCAGCTCCGGCCATCGCACCCGGCAAGCTCTCCGAGTCGGGGGGATCGTCTGCCCTGCAGCCGGACTTCAAACGCATGGGATTTCCCCAGGAGCGAGGTCCGGGAACGGCTCTGGGAGAAAAAAAGGGCGACAACAAAAAGCTCGATGCACCAAGCCGCTCCCCCTTCTCCTCCGGATCGGCGCCAGATCAGACCAAAAGTGCTGACCGTCCGATCCCTGCCCCCCCTGCCACCCGACCCGACGGCCGACCCGAAGCGGAGCGTTTTGGCGACGGGTCGATGCGCGGAGCAGCCCCCTTTCCCGGTTCCGGCCAGGGCCAGGGAGGATCATCCGGACCCGCCTACCGCTGGGATGCCCCACCACCCGATATGCTGGACCAGCAAGGCAATCCGGATGCGCCGGACATGAACGCCCCCCCCTACCCCCCCTCCGGCAATGGGCAGAATCGCTACCCGGCGCCCTATGGCAGACGTGGCAACTGGCAGCCGGGCATGAACCCGAACCAGGCCGGGCCGGATCAACCAACCCGGTCACCGGGCGATGCAGGACCGCCCCCCGGCAGCACACCCCAGGGCAACTGGGATGGCCCACCCAACTCAGGCGGACCCTACGTCCCCTCCCGGAGTCCGTGGGGGTCGGGTTATGGCTCCTCTCCTGGCGGAGCGCCTCCGGGATGGGGGACTCGCGGACAGGCAGGTGGACCCTACGGCGGCCAACCCTATCCCGGCGGATACGGCAATCAGCTCCCTCCGCCCGGATACGGCAATCAGCTCCCTCCGCCCGGGTATGGCAATCCGACCCCCCCACCGGGGTATGGGCCAGGAAGAGGTGAGGGAGCGGGATACCCTTCTTCCCCCGAGGAAGAGGGGATACAATCGGACCCGTCGCGCCGCAACAGCTATGGCCCCCCTCCGGGAAACCCGGCAGCCTATGGCAACACACCACCAGCGGGATACGGTAACCAGCCGTGGCGCGGCAACCCGGGGCCTGGTTATGGCGGACGCCCCTGGAATCCGGGCCGGGCCAATGAGGATTCCTCCTTTGCACCGGAGCGTGGCCCGGGTGGTGGCCAACGGCCCGCCTATAGTGGCTATCCCGCACCCCAGGATGGCTATCCGGGGGCTGCCCCCGCTCCCCAGGGGTATCCTGGTCCGGGGTCCGGCTATGGCAATTAATGTTGCGAAGACCACGGTTGCCAGGAACGCATGGAACGCATGAACAAGACCCGTTTTCTCTCGCTGTCAACGATGACCCTGGCAGCGGCCACCCTGACGGGGGTGATGTCGTTCAGCACGGCTGCCTGTGCCCAGGCGCCACGATCGGAACTCTATGCCCAAGGATCGGAACGCGAAAAAAATTGGGAGTGGTATGGCGACAACTATGTCCGCCATCCGCAAGAACAGAAGCGCCCGGAGAGCCAAACCTACCCGGAACGCAGACAGTCGTCGCGTGACGCACCCCGTGCCCCTGATCGCAGCCCAAAAGAGCGCCCCTGGGGTGAGGTTCCGCGTGGTTATCAACCAGACTCCCCGCACAACTTGCCCTATGGCCAGCCCCCCGGCTGGGAACCCCCTTCCCGGGACGGCTACGCCCCTCCACCCTACCCCCGGGGCAACGCCCACGACGAGTACCGCCGCGAGACTCCGCCACCGGGAGGCTATTACGCCCCCGACCGTGATGCCGCCTATGGGGACGAACGCCCGGGGCGTTACGGAGATGAACGCCGGGGGCGCTACGACGAACGGGAGTGGTCTCCCTCCTCCCCGGGACGCGGTTACGATGACCGTTTTGGACCTGGCTATGGACGATATGACAGCTCCCCCTGGGGCTATGGCGGCAACTATGGGCGCAATCCAAACGGGGAGTCCTACCCGGAATACCCGGGGAACGAGTTGGGCCTGGGTGGACCGGGCGGCTGGGGTGATCCATTTCGCTGGGGTCGTTGGTGAATACTGACGCGTCTCCGAAATATGTTGCGCCCTCGCACCTTGTCCGGGGTCTGTCCGCAGGTGTGACGATGTTGGCCGCGTCTTTGGTACTGGCGGCATCGCCTGCCACCTCTGTCTCTGTCGAGTTCTCCGCGCGCGTCACCCGTACCCATCCTGCTGACGCCAGCCGGTCCAACAACGGCATGATGTATGTAGGTTCGCGTGCCATTCGCACCGAGAGCCATGTACAAAATCAGGCGCTGCGCGTTATTTTCCACACTGAAACCAACGAAGTGTGGATCCTCTTTCCAGACAGGAAAGCCTATCTTAAACAGCAAGGATCGAGATCCAGCCGTCCCCCTCTGCCGGATGAGGCGGCCAGTCCATGCCAGACGGACAAAAACTTTTCCTGCCGCCGCGTGGGTAACGAGCGCATCAACAACCGCGATACCCAACACTGGCACATCACCTATAACAACCCGCAAGGGGCGCAAGAGAGTACCCATCTGTGGATCGATCCGCGTCTGCAAATCGCCATCAAGGAACAGTATCATGATGGCGGATTGGTGCAGCTGACCGACATTCGCGAAGAGACACAAAATTCCGAACTTTTTAAAATTCCTGGAGACTACCAACAAATCATCCTGCCCAATGTCACCTCTCCCACCCCTGGAACCAATCCGTGAAACGGATTGAAAGAGAGTTGAAAAAAATGGCGTAAACTCCTTATTGCTGGTCATTGCCGATCGATGTTCATGTAACAATCTGGCAACAGATTCAAGGAACGGGACAGGAAAATCCAGCAACATCGAGTTTTTGTATCGGCGAATTTACAATAATTTTCTTGGCATTGGACGCCGGTTGTTCCAGAATAAGACAGGATCAGGTTGAAGGATGGATTGAACAGGGGGAGCAGGCCGCTCTCGTCCAGATCAGGTATATCCCGTTTACGTCGTCAAGCAGGAAGTGTCTGTCAGGCAGTCAAATCACATGCCGGATCGGATTGGCAAACATGGAAGCCGGAGACAGAAAAATGTGGATGGATATGGATCGATCAATACTCGCCGGAACCTGTCGTACGCACGAAGTCTTGTGGAATGCCGGGGTTTTGGGTGTCTATGGGGCCTTGTGGTCTTATGTCGCTTGTGATAAGCAGGCAGGGATGATGCTCAGGTGGGCATGGTCTGGGGATCTCCGCCCGGAAGAGGGGATGGATCGCCAGGAGATGCAGGCTGCGCTGGATGCGCGCGACGAGCGGTCACCAGCATCTCCAGGTTCAGCCAGTTTCATGAGGCATGATGGTTCGACGAATCTTTTTTTACGCTCCGATCACTCTCTCGATCGTTACCTGGCTGGTGCAGGGAGAATCGATCGCCGGGGAGGGGCGGGGGTCTCCCTACCCGGAGGCGGCGTCGGGAAACAATCGTGGCAGCGGTGGTGATGACAAACTGGGACGACGCTTTGGCCGCTTCATGGGCTCGTTCATGGATGAAATGGATAAAAACTCTTCCCATGAAACCAATGCCCCCACGGAGAGGTACGGTCAGGGTCGCCCGGACGAAAGGTCAGGGTACCCCTCGAGCCACCCGGGTGGTTTTCGTCAGGAGTATGGCGATCGCGAACCACCTCGCTACCGCGATACGGGCCGGTTCGGGAGCGACGATGACGAGCGCACCCCTCACGCAAGGCGCCCCCGCAGCGATAACCGCGACAGAATGGAAGAACAGGAGTGGGAACGGGAACGGCATCGATACACGGTTCCCAACTATGACCCCTGGGGAGGTGGTGTGCCCTATCGCGGGTACACGGGGTACCGTGGCTACGGATACGATCCCTATCTCTACGACCCCTGGGGCGGGTACCAGGTACCTGACCTGGATGGCTACGGGAGTGGATACCCCGTTTGGGGATCTCCCTACGCAGCTCCCGGCTGGGGGGCGTGGGGGGTCGATCCGATCGATCCCCTCGTGCATGACTCCTGGCAGCAGGGTAACGGCTGGTTCCAACCGGGTCGAGGTCGCTGGCAGGGTCTGGATCCGTTCTCGGGCGCACCCTGGGGCTGGGGAGGCGGATCCTGGTTTTGGTGAAAGTGTGTGCATCCGATGAGTTGCAGTTTATCCATTCGTGTATAGATGATAAGGGCGTTTGTGTTCGTAAACTTAATGCTTTAGGTTAAAATTCATCAAAATCAAGGAGAAAGATTCCATGAAAAAGAACCTTCGCATTTTGGCTTTGGCTACGCTGGTCGCTGGCACGGCCTTGACAGCGGCGAATCAGGCGGATGCGTGGTGGGGCGGTCCCTTCGGTGGCGGGAACGGCAACTTCAGCCTCTCGATGGGCGGAGGCGGCTGGGGTAACGGCTGGAACGATGGTTACGGCTGGGGCGGCGGACCCTATTACGGCAACGGCTGGGGTAACGGCTGGGGCAATGGCTGGGGCGGCGGACCCTATGGCGGCTGGGGTAACGGCTGGGGCAACGGCTGGGGTGGCCCCTGGGGCGGCCCCTGGGGCTGGTAACAAACAGACGACCACCTCCCGATAGATTTTTTGTTCAACCTTGACAACTACGGAGAAATACCCAATGAAAAAATCCCTGAATGCACTCGCCATCGCGGCGGTGCTGGGCTTTGCGGCAATGACGCTCGCCTCGGATGCCGCTGCCTGGTGGGGTGGTGGTGGTCCTTTCGGCAATGGCAACGGTTCCGGATCCATGAGCTTCAACATGGGCGGCAACGGTTGGGGCGGCGGTAATGGCTGGGGCAATGGCTGGGGCGGCGGACCCTATGGCGGCGGCTGGGGCGGTGCTCCCTATGGCGGCGGCGGCTGGGGCGGTGCTCCCTAGGGCGGCGGCGGCTGGGGCGGCAACGGCGGATGGGGCGGCAACGGCG
>JADGCJ010000063.1 GCA_015229045.1 Magnetococcales bacterium | reverse complement strand
TTTGCAATAAGTCCCGTTCCTGTAAGAATCGGTCCATAAATTCAGCAATCTGTCGGCGTTTATCGAACACGGACATTTATTTACAGACCTTTGAATGGGGTTCTCGGGACTTGTTACAGATGGAAGATTTATTCGTTATCCAACAGATTGTCGAGATAGGTGGTCCTTGCATCATGGAGGAGTTGATCTTTATATTTCACTTCATCCATGGCGTCGAACACCGTGTGACCAACATAGGGGACAAGCAGACCATAACGTATCCCTTTATTTGCCCAGTTGAGAAAAGGAGCTCGACCAATATCTTTTCCTATCTTTTCATTTGGTCCCACCTTCTCTTCTGGCCATCCCAGTTTCATATCCTTTCTTTTTCCGATCATTCGTGTATGGCTGGTCCATTTTTTTGATTTGCCTCCCCCACCAACTCCAGATCTTGGTTTTCTTGCAGTGGCGTTCAAAATCTTTCCTGTGACACCAGTACCAGCACCTCTCACGACACCTTCAGCCAAGTCTTCAGCCTTCTGTTCAAGCATTTCTCCGATGTCTCTGTTACGGAAGAGACGACCAAATTTTTCATGTCTGAAGAGTGCCTGACGCGCTTTTTCGTGTAATTCAGGATCCACTCCTGGCGGAACCTCCCTGGAGATCATTTGTTCCAGGGACATTTTCATGACGCGATCATGATGTTCATAGATTTCGGAGATTCTATCCCACTCATCGGCTTTTGCCATATCACCTTTGTTGCGATACATTTCCGCCATTCTGGCTGCGGATTGGGATTTTGACAACTCTGTTTGCGAGCTGCTATTACCCGCTGGGCTGCTTTTAGTCAAAGCATCATGGTATCGCTGCTCTGTTTCCCTGTCAACAGGATCACCCGGAGTTATGGTTGGCAGTGATTTCATTTGTTGTTCCTGGGCTGATTTTGGACGTGGCACGGGTGTTGGTTCAGGTGTTGGTTCAGGTGTTGGTTCCGGATAGGATGTATTTGACCACGGTTTCTGTTCTCTCAAGGCTTGTCGTTGACTGGGTGGCAAATATGCCTGTGGCTCTGTGGTTTTGAACGGTTCTGGTGTTGAATCATCCTCCTGATCCGGCATGGAATTGGATTCCTCTGGTCTCCAGATTTGGAAGGCTCCAGGATAGGCGCGATTGAAATTCCGGATCGTGGTCATGGCACCCTGGAGACGGTCAACCTGGAATTGATTGTTGTCACGCACCGACTTGGCATAATCATCGTTTAGATAATTCAGGTGTTCCGGGTCTTCCGTGGCATGGGCCACGATGTATTCTGTTGGCAGTTTCATGCCTGTCGTGCGATGCAGAGAACGTCGCACGGCCTCACCCTCGGCGTACTGGGCAAATTCGGTCTGGCCGGATTGAATCTTGGGATAGCCTTGCGTTACAATCCGGGCTACCCGCTCTTGTTGGGCATCCGAGGCTTGCTCGTTATCGTCGTCCTGGTCTTCGTAAAACAGTGCTGCCATTTTTCGGCTCCTCGTGTTTTGATGATATTTGTGTTCAAAAGGCGAAAAATCCCCCCAAGGCAGGACTCATGACCTGCAAATCGGGTTGACAAGGGCCACGATTCCCCCAATAAAAAACCCCGGATTGGGCGTCCGGGGTTTGGCAGGGATTTCTCCGATGATCTGAGCATGATAACCGCAAATTGCGCCCCGGGCAATGGAAAAATGACCAACCATGTAAAAAATGGTATTTTATCCCTGAAGGTGCCTTGTAGACCGGTGTCGTTTTTGTTTTTTATCAATTATTTGATGATGTGGTGATTAATGAGGCAGCCAGGGTTATTCTTTCCGCCAAAGGCATTTTTCCAACCAGGAGAATGATCTCGGCCAGGGCATCATCCTCCGCCAAAAAAAATGCCGGAGGAACGTGCAACGCCTCTGCCATTTTGTCGATGGTTTCCCAATTTGGTTGTTTTCCTTGGCGTTCCCAGCGATTGACATAGACCGATGCCTTTTTGGGAGGAAGTCCTATTTTCACTCCAAGACCTCTCTGACTACAGCCAATCTTCTCCCGTGCTTCACGAAGTCTGCGACCAAAGGTTTCCTTCATCTCAATCTCCTTTCGGGACTGAGAATCGCGCAGATACACCTTGAACGTTATCTACACTAGATGTAGATTGCTGGCATGCATTCCAAACTCTTCATCACGACTGGGATTTTTGCAATTATATGGTTTCCGGGTTCTTCTTTCGGGACAGAGGAGACCTATGGTGACCTGGATCATGTGATCTATCGGAGCAATCATGATGGAGACACCATCCATTGGCCACGCTGGGTCCGGAATGTTGACAAGAGAGGAAATCAGGCCTATACACCAACGTCGAATCCCTGGTCACGGAGGATCTGTTCCGTGTGATGTGCCACCAGGGGCCGTATCCCAGGGAGTCAGGTGATATTTCCGGTTGCATGTGAAAATTTTGTTTCTTATCAGATCCCTGAATCGGGGTGGTGCCGAACGCCAGTTGACGCTTCTGGCGCGGGGTTTCCATCAGGCAGGGCATGATGTGGGCGTCGCGGTCTTTTATGCCGGGGGGCTGTTTGCAGCCACACTGCAAGAGGCCGGGATCCCTCTCTACGACCTGGGCAAAAAAAGTCGCTGGGATCTGGGTGGGTTTGTGCTGAATCTGGTGCAACTGGTCCGGCGCGAATCCCCCGACATTCTGCACAGCTATCTGGTCGAACCCAACCTGCTCTCGGTCCTTGTCAAACCCGGCCTTCCCTCCCAAACCCGGGTGGTCTGGGGGGTGCGGGCCTCGGATATGGATCTGGATCATTATCATCCGGTGACCAAACTGACCTTCGGCCTGACCTGCCGGTTGTCCCGTTTCGCCGACCGCATCATCTTCAACTCCGAGGCAGGACGGGTTTTTCATTGCGAACGGGGTTATCCGGCAGAAAAATCAGTCGTTGTGCCCAACGGGATTGATGTTGGTGGCATTTTTCGACCGGATATCGAGGCCGGACAACAGGTGCGCCAGGCGTGGGGCATCCAGCCTGATCAACCTCTGGTGGGTATCGCCGCCCGTCTGGATCCCATGAAGGACCATGCCACCTTTTTGCGGGCCGCCGCGCTTGTTGCGGCACACATGCCCGAGACACGCTTCGTCTGTGTCGGGGATGGTGAACCGGCCATGCGCCAACAACTTGCTGACCTGGCCACCAGTCTGGGTCTGGACCAGCGCCTGATCTGGGCCGGCCCCCGCGACGATATGGCCGCCGTCTTCAGCGCCCTGGACCTGGGAGTCTCTTCATCGGCGTATGGGGAAGGGTTTTCCGGGGTGATCGGGGAGGGGATGGCGTGTGGTCTCCCCTTTGTGGCAACCCAGGTCGGGGATGCGGCCCGTATCATCGGGGAGACCGGCTCCTGTGTTCCCCCCCGCAATTCCGAAGTCATGGCCGCCGCCATCATCGCCAGACTGACCCAATTGCGGCAGGGAGCCGATATTGTGCGCCAACAAACCCGGGAACGCATCCTGACCCACTTCAATACGGCCAATCTGGTGACCAACACCTTGCAGGCACTGGAAGCCATGCCATGATCCGGGTCGTCCACCTCATCACGGGATTGGGTACCGGCGGTGCCGAGCGCATGCTGCACAAGTTTTTGTGTGGCTCGGACCTTGCGCAGTATCATCACAGCGTCATCTCCATGACCGATCTCGGACCCATAGGTGCCCAGATTCGCGCCGAATTGCCCCTCGACGTCCACACCCTGAACATGCCCCAGGGAATGCCGCATCCCTTGGGCGTCTATCGCCTGGTCAGACTGCTGCGTACCCTGCGGCCCGATATTCTGCAAACCTGGATGTATCACTCGGATTTGCTGGGATTGCTTGTGGGGCGTCTGGCGCATGTGCCACGGATCGTGTGGAGTTTGCGCTGTTCCACCATGCAAAGCGGTGGCCGCAAACTGGACTGGACCAAGCAAATTCTCGCCCGGCTCTCGACCCGACCGGATGCCATCCTGGTCAATTCCATGGCCGGGCAAACCTACCATGAAAGTCTCGGCTATCGGCCTCGCCGCTGGGTGCGGATTCCCAATGGCTTCGATGTGACGGAGTATCAGCCCGATCCCGGGGCACGTGATCGCTTTCGCCAGGAATTGGGATTGCAACCCGAAACCCTGCTCGTTGGTATCGTGGCGCGCTTCAATCCCATGAAGGATCATGATACCTTTCTGGCCGCCGCCGCCCGGGTTCACCAACAGTGTCCGGCAGCCCACTTTGTCATGATCGGTGCCGATGTCCATCTGGATAACCCGTTTTTTGCCACCCGCATTCCAAAACTGGGTCTGACCGATTGCATCCACATGACCGGCAAGCGCCACGATATCGCCTCTATCAATGCCGCCCTGGATGTGGCCGTCTCATCTTCCATCGGGGAGGGATTTTCCAATACCATTGGCGAGGCCATGGCCTGCGGCGTACCCTGCGTGGCCACGGCGGTGGGGGATTCCGCCCTGCTGATCGGCGATTCAGGACGCACGGTACCAGCCCAGAATCCGGATGCCATGGCCGAAGCCTTGCTGGCCATTTTGCAACTTGCGCCTGCTGAACGCCAAAAATTGGGCGAACGTGCCCGCGCCATCATCCTGGCCGATTATGCCCTCAGCAGAGTGGTCGATCAGTATCAGGCCTTTTACCAGGAGATGGTATCGCCATCCCCGCCGACTCCAAAAACTGTCTAAGAGGCTGCCTGATAACTTGTTAATTTCAAAAAAAACGAATGAAAAACTGGGATGGAGGTCCAGGAGGAAGGGCTGTGCCCTTCCTCCTGGCGGGGTTTGGGGCGGAGCCCCAATATAATCTTTCTTTCCAATTTTTTTTATCCGAGAGTTAATGAACAGCCTCTGAGCGGATCGACATGTCTCCCGAACTCCTGAAATCCCTGCTCACGTCCCTGGCCGAAGGCCGTGCCACCGTGGAAGAAACCCTGGCAAAACTGGCGCGTTTTCCCATGGATGCTCTGACCCAGGATGGCAGCATCGTGGCCCGTCTGGATACCCATCGCAGTTTGCGGCATGGGTTTCCCGAGGTGATTTTTGCGCAGGGCAAACGGTTTCGCCACCTGCAAGGGATCGTGGAACGGTCGCTGGAACACGCGAACAATCTTCTGATCACCCGTCTCTCTCCCAAACAGATGCGCAAACTGCGGGAACGCTTTCCTCTCCTGCACCATGCCAAAGGCACAAGCTGCCTTTATCGGCAAGTGGAAGACAACCCGGCAACGGGTCTGGTCGGGGTCTTGTGTGCCGGAACGAGTGATATTGCGGTAGCCGAAGAGGCCGCCCTGGTGGCACGTCTCATGGGTTCACGGGTTGAAACCCACTATGATGCGGGGGTTGCCGGGTTGCATCGCCTGTTGGCCGCCGGCGAATTGCTCCGTTCGGCACGGGTGTTTGTCGTCGTCGCCGGCATGGAAGGGGCCATGCCCTCGGTCGTGGGGGGCCTGGTTGACAAGCCGGTGATCGCCGTGCCCACCTCGACCGGGTACGGGGCCGCATTTCATGGCCTGGCTGCCTTGCTGGGCATGTTGAACAGTTGCTCGGCCAATGTCACCGTCGTCAACATCGATAACGGGTTCGGGGCAGGTTATGTTGCCGGTCTGATCAATCGGCTGTGAAACATGCGAAGCCACATGATCACGGTGCCGAGGTGCGACCTTTCAGCTCCTGGACCATGGGGTGTTGCATCAGTTTTTGGATGCGGGGGTCATTGGCCAGTTCGGCCAACCCCTGACCGGATTGAATTTTGGCCAGCAGATCCTGGTCATCCAGAATGCTGCGGAGGGTGGAATTATTTTGGAGGGCCATGAGCTTTTGCATGAGATGCGGATCGTTGATGATCGTGCTGGCCACCTGCTGTCCAGCATTTTTTAAAAGCGCATCCTGCTGGGCGGTACTGGCCGGCGGAGTGGCCTGACCACCCTGTGCAACCGGATTCGGGTTGGCGGGCATGCCGATTGCAGCAGCCGGATTGGCGTTGGCAGGTGTGCCGGATGTGTTGGCGGGCGGTCTTTCCTGTCCAGGTTTCTGGACTTCTTTATGGATCAGGGTTTCATTACTGGGGCACGGGCGATTGCGCCAGACGGTTTCGCCGGTGGTGTTGTGTTTGCAGGTATAAAGATCCGCCTGAAGGGGTGCGGCCAGAAACAGACTCATGATGGTCAAGGTGGCTGCCAACTCCACTCCCTTGCCCAGGTTTGTCACAGCCACCGAACCAGTTCCGGAGTGACGCTCGATGTCAGCGCCAACCGGCATCCTGACGGGTTTACCAACGTTCGATATCGTCATGGAAGATACCTTTTTCCAGTTGCATGCCGAAGGCGGTTTTGTCCAAATGGGTCAAAAGCTGATCGGCTTTTTCGGAAGTGGATGCCAGGGCATAACACATGACAAGGATGGAAATTCCCCGCCAGAGAGAGCCATATTCACGATCCGCGTAGCGGTCACGCAACTGTTTGCCGATACCCAGCATGGCCTTGCGATGGGAACGCAGCTCGTTTTCCAGGGCGGTGAGGTGCCGGATGCCCAGTTGGCCGAGATTTTCGGCGAGTTGCAGGATGAACGTTTCGTTGAAGGTGGTATCGGTGCGAAAAATGGTGGCCATGCTGCTGTCCAAATCCCGGACGAGGCCGTTTTCCTGGATAAAGTCCGTCAGGGCGACCTGATCGAATGAATCATCCGGGGAGATATGGGTATGGCGGGTTTCCGACCGTTGGGCCAGTTGGTAGGGGCGGATGAATTGTTTGATGCCGTTGAGTTCGGAGTCGGCCAGCTCCAAGAGTGACGCCACGCGGGAAAAATGTCGCCGCCGTTCTTTGGGGAAGAGTTCCCGGCTCGTATAACCCAGCTCCCGTTCCAGTTCGGCCCAGGCCTGTTGCAGGACGGATCGCACCTGGATTTCGGCCTGGAATCCTTTGAAGCGTTTGTATTCGATCAGGCGCAGGCGGTCGTCGAGCAGGCCGACGACATAATAGCGGGAACGATAGCCGAAGCGTTCCGGGTCGAGCAGCTCGCCCCGATCCACAATGTAGGATTCGTTGATTTTGAACTCTTTGCGAATCAGTTCGGCCACCAGTTCCACTTCATCTTCGAAGTAGGTGATGATGCGAATCCCCACCAGATCGGTGACATCATCCAGTTTGGTGATTTTGGAGTCTGGATCGAGGAGTTTGCGGCGCAGGCTCTCCCGTTCCTTGACCCGACCGGCAATATCGTAGGTCTTCGGACCGTGTTCCTGCAAAAACTCCTGCAGGAGCGTCATCTGGCGGTTCATGAAATCCGCGTAGATGGTCCGTCGCTCTTCGTATTGATCCAGAATTTTTTCAATGGTGATATCGTCAACCGGTTCCATGGATACCGTTCCAGTCACTTGTGACCAAGCCCTGTTTTCCAAGGCGGCGAAACCTTTTTGATGACCCTGATATTCTTGCAATTTCGTTCAAATGGGAAGAGGAATTCGTGATACATTTTCAAATCAATCAAATCCTGGTAGCCTGTGCAACGAAGTTTGACAATCCTTATGTCACGGATCGAAATGAATATCACCCCATCTGCCAACGTCAAAGAGCTGGTTGCCATCATTGCCCGCTTGCGGGAGATGCCGATTGGTGGACGTTACAGTGAAATGGTCCTGCAACGTGACCGGCGCGTGGCGGAGAGTTTTCTGGACAGTTATCCGGGACGGGCACACAGTGTTTTGGGCATCATTGCGACGATTCGTGGCGATGAGGAGTCCATGCGCTACCATTTCGAGGCTGCCCGGGAGGCGGAACCCCAGGAAGCCTATATTCGCACCAATCACATGGTGGCCCTGCAAGGTTTTGGCTGTTTTTCCGAGGCCGTTCTGGAAGCCCGGGAGGCATGCAAGGATCAACCCCGGCATGCCGACCTGTTGGTGGAGGCCACGTTTGCCTGCATTTATGCAGGTCGTTTTCAGGAGGCCGCCCACTGGCTGGAAAATCGCGACAAACTCGGCCTCCTGTCACCCGTGCCGGGTGCTGCCGAGGTGCTGGCCTGTGCCCGCTTTCTCCGGGAAATGCGGGTCTCGGATCAGGATGTCGAGTCCGTGCAGTTGCAGGCGGCATCCATTCTGCGCGAACGTCGCATTCTGGGGGCCGTCGCCCAGTACAGCCTGCGCCAGGAAGAGACCGACCATTGGATTACGCTCCGTTTTGTTCTGCGGCAACCTTCCCGGGAGGTGGCCGATCTGGATTGGCTTCTCGCTGAGCGACTCGCCCGGTCATCCCTGCCGGAACGGGCCTTTCGGCACGTCGTGGTGGGATATCTTTCCCGGGAGGAACCCTATTGAGCATTACCTGCAAGGATTTGTTGCGCCTGGCCCAGCGCCTGGCCGGCAGCCATCTGGAGGTGGATTTGCGGGATGCCGGCAGCCGGGCGTATTTTGCCGCCTACCATGCCTGCCACCAGCTCGGGGAACATCTCGGCCTGCTCGCGCCCCAGGTGCGAGAGCAGGAGGGACATCACAAACGTCTGATCCGGGCCATGCAGATGGCCAAAATTTCCGGTCTCGATCAGGACGACCCTGCCGTGCGTCGTCTGGGGCAGGCCTTGCGCAGTCTGCGCGATCAACGCAACGCCGCTGAATATCGTCTCGGCAAAAGTTTTGTGCGCAGTCAGGCCAAACAGATGATTTTCACAAGTGAGCGTATCCTCAGTGAGGTCGAGCGCATTCTGTGGGAACGCCGGGGCAGAGAGGGTGCCAACACCATTGATCCGGTATTCCCGGCCCCGGATTCATCCCCGGCTGACCCGGAGCAGATATTTCCAGATCAGACACCGGACCCCTTGGAACAGGTTATTCCTGATCAGGCACCGCCTGTCCCGGAACAGGTTATTCCCGATCAGGCACCGGTTGCTCTGGAACAGGTCATTTCGGAGCAGACACCGATTGCTCCAGAACAGGTTTTTTCGGATCCTGTTCCGGCCACTCTGGATTCAGATCTTTCCGTTGCCCTGCCCGGGCCTGTCAACGACCCGGTTGCCGCAACCCCCTTGGACAATAAAGGAGACGTTATTGAAAAAACACAATAGATCATGGTTTTCAGGATTCTGGATGGCACTCTTTGTGGCGTTGCTGACCTTGCCGGTTGGTACGCTCCAGGCAGATGAAACGACAGGCGGCAATAAAGGAGGACAAGTCATGGTTGTATTGACGACTTCCATGGGTGACATCACCGTGGAACTGGACGCCGCCAAGGCGCCCTTGAGTGTCAAAAATTTTCTGACCTATGTGGATGAAGGGTTTTTTGATGGCACCATCTTTCATCGGGTGATTCCGGGATTCATGGTCCAGTGCGGCGGCATGTTGCCGGATATGAAGGAAAAAAAGACTCATGCTCCCATCAAGAACGAGGCCGACAATGGTCTGAAAAATACCCGGGGCACCCTGGCCATGGCCCGGACGAATGTGGTGGACAGCGCCACATCCCAGTTTTTCATCAATGTGGCCGACAATGTCTTTCTGGACCACGGGGGACGTGATTTCGGCTATGCTGTTTTCGGGCGTGTCGTGGCAGGCATGGATGTTGTTGACAAGATTGTCAACGTTCCCACCGGCAACCGGGGTGGACATCAAAACGTGCCTGTTCAGCCTGTCACCATCGTCAAAGCCCAACGGCAGGCTAAATAAGAAAAAAAAATTGGAAGAAGATTCTGTTGGGGCGCTGCCCCAAACCCCGCCAGGAGGAAGGGCGCAGCCCTTCCTCCTGGACCTCCTTCCCAGTTTTTCATACGTTATTCATGGTTAGCACTTTTTGATAGCAATTTGGTATCAGCATGTTCATTTGACCAGGTGTCCATCATGGACCTCCAACCGGGGAATCAGCCCCGATCAGGATGAAGGGTGCCCAGTAATAGGGGTGGCGCGTCGGCGAGAGCGAAGCGGTTGGTCCAGCCGGTTTTTCCCCCGGTTCAACCCGGACAAATCCCCGCTGTTCCTGCTCCATCCCAGATACGTTACCACCAACGTACAGGTCAAGCTTTGCACGTCGCAAGGCCTCGGCAGGCAAAAGCTGCTTCTGCAACAGGTAGCCATAAAAACGGGTCATCAACGCAACCGTTTCCCGGGAGGCCACCGGCCACAGGGAGACCACCACCGACCGGCTCCCGGCCACCAGAAAAGCCCGGCTCATGCCCAACACCCCCTCGCCGGTCACATACTCCCCGCTGCCGGTGTTGCAGGCCGACAAGACGGTCATATCGGCATTCAGCTTGAGTTTCAGGGTCTCTTCGGTGGTCAGAAAACCATCTTCGGCAGGCTCTTCCGCCATGACCAGAGCAGGATCGGTGATGCCCGGCACTTCATTGCCAAGGATGCCATGCGTGGCAAAATGCAGAAAGCGATAACCACGCAGATCCATGCTCTTGACCCGGGATTCCATGGCCTGTGTACCCAACAACAAGTCCGGTTTGGCGGCGGTGAACAGATTGGCAATGGTCTTCACTTCCTGCTGGGTTTCCGGCAATGGACTGAAATAGCCCAGGAAGTTACTGCTTCGGGTTATGCCGCGCATCTCTTCAACGGTCATTCCGGCCACCCGGGGATTTTTACTGAACGCCGGGTCGCCCACCCCGAAGAACCCGGAAGCCTCACCCCGGGTAGTCGGTGCGGTCTGTTTGGCCAACAGGTATTTCAGGGAGGGCAACTCCCGAATGGTCAGGTCGTGGATCAGGGGACGCTCTTGCCCGGCCAGGGAGAGCAGGTCGAAGGGCACGGCGTTCAGCAATCCATCCGGCATGACGATCAGGTGTTTCTTGCCGGCCAGGAGTTCCCCGGCAGGATGCAGCACCCGGCGACTCAGCTTGGCCAAACGGGTATTCAGGAGTTCCATGTCACTACCCGAGGCGGCCAGCAGCGGCAGGATGGCACGTACCTCTTCCTTGAAGGCCTGGGAATCCAAGGGAATCAGCCAGGCGTCATACTGCTTCCGGGTGAGCGCCGTCAGCACCAGGGCGTTGTCCATGACGGTGTAGCCGAGCAGGGCTTCATCCTGGCCCACTCCGGCCTGAATCGTTGCAAGATCAAGGGACGGGGCCGAGGCCCCGCCATGCATCTCGGTGAATTGCCGGGCACGGATGTTTTCGGTGGCCTCCAGCAGGGCGCGAAAATGCGCGGCGTCCCGTTGCTGCAAAAATTGTTTGGCCCGCACCCGGATCATCCCCCAATAGGCTTTGACCACCGGACTCTGGAAAAAGGTGGTCCGGTCCGTGGTGGTGAAACTGGTGCGCTCGCTTTCGGCAAGCCGAATGCTGTTCATGTACGCAGCGGCAGCCTCCTCCAGGCGTCCCAGACCTTCATAACCTTCGCCAAACTTGTTTGAATATTGCAGCTCGTTCTTTTTGATTTTCTGGCTTTGAAGCAACGCACGGCATTTGTCCAGCAAATCGCCAATCCGTTCGAATTGACCGGCATTGATATATAGACGGGCTTCCAGACATATGTCATCCAGTTCTCCAAACCTGGAGGTCCCCTGTTTGGCGAGGGCCTGCCCTTCGCTGAAAAAACGCCAGGCCCCCTGGTGGTCACCGCTGGTTGACAAACGCTCGGCAACATTTTTGTAAATGGTGTGCTTTTCAAACACTTTCTTCTGAAAAATCGGCTGGATGGCTTCGTCCCATAATGCGATGATCTCCGCGCTTTTCTTGCTGATGGAGAGATCATCCATCTTGTTTTGGACAACAGCCAGCCACTGCCGCAATTGCCCGGCTTGAATCCATTCCATGCCAGACAACTGCATGAAATCCTTGGCGTTGAAATAGGCTTTGCCCTTGGCAATGGCCGCATCCCGATAAAAATCCCGCTGGGAAAGATCTCCCATGGCTTTCATCGTTTCAGCCAGGTTGTTCAACGCCATGATAACGCCGTACTGATCGTCGATCTCCTCGGCCAATGCGAAGGATTTTTTTTCATATTCGGCAGATTTTCCCGGACGATGGGTGCTGGTGTAATAGTTCGCCATGTGCGAATACAATTGCCCCCTGGTTTTTCTGTACACCTGCTCCATGGTTTTCTTGTTGGTGGCATATTGCAACTCCGCCTGTTGCAGTCCTCCTTGCAGATAGCGCTCCGCCTCGGCATCGGCATCGGATGCAAGGGAATAAAATCTGGCATATTGACCAAGCGCCTTGATACCGGCAGCGTAACGATTCGCCAAAAGCCCGGGACGTTTGGAGTAAAAGTCGGCCTCTTCCGGACGCGCCGGACGCGCAATCTCTTCCCGGATGAACTGGAGGGCTCCGGCATAGTCCTGCTGCTCATTCAGACGATTGAACCGTTCGGACCAATCATCAAATTGTCTGGAGGAGGTTGCGCACCCGGCAAGGAGCAAAGCGATCAATACAACGGTTGCCTTGATAGACAGTCTGGTCTGATTATGGCGCATTTTTCCCCCACTTTTGCGCAGGACTCCACAAGTGGCCGACCCGGGCATTTCTCATGGATGTTTCTGTTCCATAAAGATAATTCTCGCAAGAAACGAACCGTAAAAAGTTGAAATTTATCATATCTAACTGGACATCTACCATGAATCCTGAAAGGATGCTATCGTTTCCATGCGAGAGTGCGGGACATGGTTTCGTCGCAAGAATCCGGGAAATGGTGACTCATGGTACCTGTATCTTCGAATGCGCACCCGAAACATTGGGCAGGCCTGATCTCTCTGTTTTTCCTATTCATCCTGGATTCATCTCTCCTGCACGCCGATACTTTCGCATTGGTGATCGGTATCAACGAGTATGAAAATTTTGGCAAGCTCGACGGGGCAGTCAATGACGCCAACGATGTAGCTGCCGCCCTCCAGCAATACAAAGCCAGGAAAATCATCAAATTGTTGGACAAGGATGCCACCCGTGACCGTATCATGGCAGCATGGAAAAGCATCATCACCATGGCAAAACCCGGAGATACGTTATTCCTCCATTATGCCGGGCACGGCGCACAACAGCCAGAAAGGATTCCCGGTTCCGAACCCACCGGCAAGGACTCTTTCTGGTTGATGTCCGGATTCGCCGCTTCGGGACCAGCCACCTACGAACGTATCCTGGACGACGAAATCGCCGTGATGCTGAAGGCAGCAAAACCGTTGCAAGTGGTCATGATCTCCGACTCCTGCCACTCCGGAACCATGACCCGCGGCAAAAACAGCCTCAGAAAACTGAAAACACGCGCCGCACCCTTCCAGCGCATCCAGGATGATGCCCTTCCCAAGCCAACCACCACCCTGAAACCGGTATCGGAAGCGGACTTGGCCCACGTCACTTTTTTTGGCGCGGTTCCGGATACGGAGGAAGTGCCGGAAGTCACCATTGACAAACAACAACGCGGCGCATTGAGTTGGGCCGTTGCCAAGGCGTTTCGTGGCGAGGCGGATCTGGATCGTGATGGGCAGGTAACCAAGGGAGAACTGGAAAGATTCATCCGGGAAAGTGTGCGCATGGCCACCGATGGCCTCCAACATCCACAGGCAACGATTCGTACCCGAACAGGTGTCCTGCTCTCTTTCAACGCCGAGGAAAATGCCCGGGAAACGACAACTTCGGAAAAAATGGCCCAAGAAGCAGAGAGGATCCCGGTGAAGCCGAATGCCGACCGGATCTCATTGGCCACCATCATGCCACCCACGCTGAAATTGTTTATGAAAGCCGACCCAGCCGGGGAAGGTACACGCGCCTTTGTCAGAATATCCCCAGAATCCGTGGCAGAAGGCAAGGTATCCCCACCCGCAAGTACCTTCAATCCTGATACCACGTTGCTCAAGGGAATCCATGTGGTCAGGAGCGAGGAACCGGGGGCCTGGATGCTTGACCAGGTCAGTGGGCGCATCTATTCACCTTTGGGAGATGTTTTTCATTCCTTGAAGAAAGGCGGTTCTGCCGCCGACCATGCCGTGACACTCAACCAGGTGTTCGGCAAAATAAAACTGGTGGAAAGGATCAAGGAGTTGAGTCGCCACACCGAACCCTTGGCCATCGCCCTGCAACCAAATGACAGATTGCACCATTTGGGTGAATTGTTGACCTTCTCCGTAGCCAACCTCAAATATGCCCATTTCACCCTGATCAACCTTGGTTCGGACGGAACAATCAATTTTCTCTATCCCCATACCGAAAGTCCCTACAACGATCCACTGACCGTAAAAACCAACAAGCCCTACGAACTGCCGCTCAAGGTCCAACCCCCCCTGGGTGGAGATCATTTCGTGGCCATCACGAGCCAAAAACCTCTGGTAGATCTCCATCGCGAACTCAAGGCCCTGGACGGTCAAACAAACACGGTTCAACTCGCAAACACATTGGAAAAACACTTGACCAGCAGTCTGGTCTATCAAACAGGAGTCCATGGTGTGTTCACGGGGGAATGAAACCTGCTGCCATACCCCTCCCCATTTGGGACACCCCGGAGCCAGTCAACGCCACAGGCTTCCAGGAGAAGCAATGCATGCTTGATCCTGTTGCCTTGACCCGGGAGCTGGTGGCCATCCGGACGGTCAACCCGCCTGGCAATGAACAGCCGTGTGCCGAATTCATTGCCGGCTTGTTGGCCCCTGCCGGTTTTCAGGTCTCCTTGCAGACGATTGGACCACAACGCGCCACATTGGTGGCGCGTCTCCCCGGTCAATCTGTCAGACCGACTCTTTGTTTCACCGGGCATTTGGATACGGTGTTGCCGGGGGAAACCCCCTGGAGCCGGGATCCGTTTGCCGGGGAGGTGGTGGGGGACCGGCTTTATGGCCGTGGCAGCACCGACATGAAAGGGGGCGTGGCGGCCATGGTCTGGGCGGCGCTGGAGCTGGCCCGGGAAGGCGGCACCCGGACCACGGGCGATTTATTGCTGATCTTGACTGCCGACGAAGAGGTCGGCTGCGCCGGGGCACGGCGACTGATGGCCGATTTTGCAACCCTGGGCAACGAAAACCTGGACCATGTCGGGGCCATTGTGGTGGGCGAGCCGACGGCCAACATGCCCTGCCTGGGGCACAAAGGTGCCCTCTGGCTGGAGATGGAAACCCGGGGTGTGGCAGCCCATGGTTCCATGCCGGATCGGGGTGTCAATGCCATTCTCAAGGCGGCCCGGGCCATCCTGGCCCTGGAACAGTATCGTTTTCCGATTCCCCCGCATCCCCTGCTCGGATCACCCACCCTCAATGTCGGGACTATTGTGGGGGGACAGCGCATCAACATTGTGCCGGATCATGCGGTTGTGGGTGTGGATCTGCGTTCGATACCCGGTCTGGACCATGACCTTCTGCTGAACTCCATTCAGGATCATCTGGGTTCGGATGTCACCCTGCGCATCGTCACCAGCACGCCGGGTATCATGACCGATCCCGACCATCCCTGGGTTGCCAGGGTATTTGACATCATGGCCACTCTGCACGGGACACGACCCGGAATGGGGACGGCTCCCTATGTGACCGATGCCTCGATCCTGACACCAGCCCTGGGTTCACCTCCCACCCTCATCCTGGGACCCGGCGAACCCGATCTGGCCCACAAGGTCGATGAATACTGCCATGTGTCCAAGATTCGCCAGGCCGCCCGGGCCTATCTGGAGATTGCCCGCCTGGGATGCTGAGGGCACTGGGCTTTGACCATTCCAAGATGGACTTTGGGACAAACACTTCCTGCCTGTCCTGCGCCTTCAGGCAGCCCTTTTCATGGTCAATATGTCTTCAAGACGCAGGGGTGCCTTCCTGATGCCCAACATGACCGCCGGAACCACTCCGGTCGTCCAATGGGGCCGAACAAAATTGTGGATGACCAAGTGGACATCCAACGTGCGCTGAAGGCCATCTTCAGACTTGGCATACGTATTCGTTCGTCGCCGAAAAGCGCTGTTTCGTCTCCGTATTGCAGCATTCTGACCTTCAAGGCGGTTGGCGTTTATCTCTGAGTCTGGCAGTGTCTGATCCGTGTCAGGATACTCCCGTTGGGGAGCTTGATACTTTGGGCGCTTTGGACCTCGCTTATGTTTCTGATCGCCCTTGTTTTTGACTCGCACCTTGACCCCTTTTGGAAGAACCTTGGGAGGACGACCTATTGTCCCCGTTTGCAATGCCTCGGCGCATAAGGAAAACAATATGTTACCATATCGCCGTTCTCCATCCGATAAGTATGTCAAATCCTGCGTTTGGTCGATGAACTGGCAAACCGTGCCCATGACAGCAGTAAACAGATCGGCATCTTTTGCTCCACACTTCTGGTCCGCGAGGAATCGACTGCCGCGTTCCATGATGACAGCAGTCCAGCCCTGAAAAACTCGCCCCACATCCGTAACATTGGTGCAAGATCCGTCCACCATTGTGAACCGTGAGGTAGACCTTGCAAACGACCACATCCGTGGATTGGCAGGTCGGACATTTCGGGCTGTCGGGGATGTCCATCCTTGGATCACCTCTGGAAGCAGGTTAGATTGATGTCGTGTCCCGACCGGCATTTGAACACCAAATGGCAGTACAGG
Source organism: Magnetococcales bacterium (assembly GCA_015229045.1). Next base: position 1,459 of record JADGCJ010000063.1, on the reverse strand, counting down.
GAAGAGTTTATGGAACGGTGTCAGCCCAGTGCCGATTTTGTTTGTATCCTGATCGATGCGCACACTTTGGTTGCGCAGAATCTCACAGCGAGGTAGCGTGTAAAAATTTGTAAAGACATATCAAGAACAATCGGTTATCCATCAGACGCACGAATCAACTCAAACCCCAAGAGAGCGAGAAAAATGTTCACCTGAATCCACCAAATCAAGGAATGACACGTTTGTAGTGCCACTCGCCAAAAAATCATCGTGCAACTGATTGATTATAGACAGAAAATAAAATAGCATGTTAAAGATGGGCTAAATATCTATCTGGAAAAACAGAAACATGAAAAATTAAAAGAGATAACATTGAGAAAAGTTGGCCGCCAACCATTCCAAATAATAACAATTTCCACGACTTCATTGACAAAACATATTTTTTTACAAATATTAATAACAAAGAAAGAAAAATAAAATAAAGTTGAATGTAAAGTTCATAGCCATTATGCATCAATAAACCTCTAAAGTAGTTATTTAAAAAAAAATAGATATAAAATAAAAAATAAGTGGAAACATAAAAGGAAATAGAATAAATAATAATCTTATAGGATGCACAAAATTATTAAAACGACTGATCTTACGCATAGAAAACGTCCAATAAAATTTATCTGCTTGAACACTTGTTTTTCTTTGCCTGACCCTCTAAAATACCAGGAAAAACGGAACCACTGATTCCACACACCCCGCCAAGAGACCCAGAAACAAATGAACTACACTGTAAATTAATTGCAGGTTCTGCACTCCAAATTCGACCAATGATCTCACCTTCCTGCTTACCAGATGTAGGTAATTTAACTGACGTAACAGTTTCCCCAATTGTTCTATGATACTCAATATAATCTACTATACTGGCATCAGCATCCGAAAAAATATCGCCAGAACCACGAGGAATTTTACTTTTTGGTAAATAGCTTCCAGCAGGGTCATAGAGAATTTGTTCCCCCCCTTGATTGATATGAAGAGCCGAATGAACCGGAACTCCCCAAATCCTGACCGTCAGAAGGGTAGTTTCCAGCCCAATTGGATCAACTCGATTAACCGGATCCCCCAGCACATACCCATACAGATTTGTATCTCCGCCATTGAACCGGATGGGATCTTTGGCTGTCCAGCGCCCGGTGAAGGGATCATAATCCCGTGCCCCAAATCTGACAAGGCCCGTGTCGTGATCATAAAGACCACCTGCAAAGCCAAATGGCTGGAAGCCGGGGTTGGTATCCTGGGTGACGCGGCCATATTCGTCATAATCCATCTGCTGGACAATGGAGCCATCGCTGATATTGACGACCAGCCGCACACTTCCGAGATGGTCGGAGAGAATGCGGTAGGTCTGGCCGGCTTTGACCATGTAATCGGGGACGTTGGCTTTGGAACCGTAGACGAAGCGGGTGACCAGGTTGCCGGAACCATCGAGTTC
>JADGCJ010000062.1 GCA_015229045.1 Magnetococcales bacterium | reverse complement strand
GTTCGGCTTTGTGCTTCTGCACCAGAGCAGCGAATTCGGTGCGGGGAAAATGGTCGAGAAGTTGACTGAAAAGGCTGGCGGTTCTTATCATGGATCGGCTCTCCTGGTGGATTTTGGCGAAAATGGAATCTCAGCAATCCCATTCTGCCATTTTCACCAGGAGGGCGCACCTCCATCAGGCTGTTTTGGACACGTGTGGATCTCCGTATCAGCATTTCAAATAATAGTCTCAATCCCCTTATCAGCGGGGCGATTACTTCAGGCCTGGGTGCCTGGGTGCCTGGGTGGTCTCAATCCCCTTATCAGCGGGGCGATTACTTCAGGACGCTCAAAGAAACGGCAACGCATTGTGGCGTCACGATGTCTCAATCCCCTTATCAGCGGGGCGATTACTTCAGGCGGAGAACTGTGCGCGGTATGGATTGAGCATCGAGACGTCTCAATCCCCTTATCAGCGAGGCGATTACTTCAGGTCACAATCGGTACGGTTGCGAAATGGCGCGCCGGGTTGCAGTCTCAATCCCCTTATCAGCGGGGCGATTACTTCAGGCTGCTTTGCACCGGCGGACCAGCTGTTCAGATCCATGGGTCTCAATCCCCTTATCAGCGGGGCGATTACTTCAGGCCTATATGCCACGTCCGTACCACTCCCAAAAACTTGCTGTGTCTCAATCCCCTTATCAGCGGGGCGATTACTTCAGGCAGGGCTGGGCAAGGCGAGGCGGGGCAAGGTTGGCTGGCGTCTCAATCCCCTTATCAGCGGGGCGATTACTTCAGGCCACCGGCCATGCCGCTTTCGCCGCCACCCGCATGAGCAAGTCTCAATCCCCTTATCAGCGGGGCGATTACTTCAGGCGAACGGCAGCAAACGACGATGGTAGCGGCGATGCCATGTCTCAATCCCCTTATCAGCGGGGCGATTACTTCAGGTCTGGCTGGCAAGTCCCAAGAGTGGCAAGACAAACTCAAGTCTCAATCCCCTTATCAGCGGGGCGATTACTTCAGGAAATACAATGGCCTGTCATTTCTGCGCTCCTAACCTGCAGTCTCAATCCCCTTATCAGCGGGGCGATTACTTCAGGTGATCGTTACCTGAGCGTGCTGCTCGAGAACGCGCTTCTCTCTGTCTCAATCCCCTTATCAGCGGGGCGATTACTTCAGGCTCCACAATCCGCAAGGTTTCGTCTGTCCTGCCACGGTGTCTCAATCCCCTTATCAGCGGGGCGATTACTTCAGGGCACCGGTAACGATTCGCCTGCGGAATTTGGACGAAGCCGTCTCAATCCCCTTATCAGCGGGGCGATTACTTCAAGGCTAGAACGTCAACAATCACTAACATAAACACCAATTAACGTCTCAATCCCCTTATCAGCGGGGCGATTACTTCAGGCCAACCTGCTCGGCTCGAATGTGAACCGTCAGCTCCTGGGTCTCAATCCCCTTATCAGCGGGGCGATTACTTCAGGCTCAGGAGTGCCGACCTCAGGAGTGCCGACCTCAGGAGTGTCTCAATCCCCTTATCAGCGGGGCGATTACTTCAGGCAAGGACTATGAATTCTGTCCAACCTGCTGGTTTCAATGTCTCAATCCCCTTATCAGCGGGGCGATTACTTCAGGCCAACTTTCGTGACCCCAACCCTGGGGGCTGCCCTTGGTGTCTCAATCCCCTTATCAGCGGGGCGATTACTTCAGGGGCATACATTGCATGTATTTGTTGACAAAGTTAAAATCAGCATGTTTTTCGTAACCTCCTGGCTTGGTGGCGTTTTGGTACCATTTTTAGGCAAGATCCCTCGACATAAATGTGTGGAAAATTTGATCAATCAATCGGTTGCATTCTGCCGTAACCCCCTCTGGCAAACCCATTCTGTGAGGTTACGGCAGTTCTGACCTGCTCGGTTAAACCACGTACACCTTTTCCTCTCCTGGAACTGGACGCGGCGTGCCTATTCGTTTGACCTTACCGGAGCACTTAGCGCACAGGGGATAAATCAACACCGAATCCTGATCAGGAAGGATGTGTTGTTTGATGTGCTGCACCATTTTGTCAAAGAGGGCCTGGTCCAGGAACGCTTCAAACACGCTGTCCTGCATCCGGTCACCATATCCATCCAAACACGTTGCCAGTCGAGCCCTGCGACGATTGCCGATGATGTCGTAGCATACCACATAGCGATGCCTATCAGCCACCTTTCAACTCCTCAGCAGGAAGGGTCGATATTCCGCATCCGTTCGGATGGCCACTACCAGACGATCCACCTGCCGACGAATCAACGAGGCCGGACTCGCTTTCCCTGTCTCTTCATCGCTCTCACTTTCGACTTCGGGAAGTGTTCGCTCCAGGTGCTCACCCCATGCCCGGAAAAAGATTTTGAGCCCTTCCCGAGTTAGACGTATTCCGCCGTTTTCTTCCGGATCGGGTTCGAACATCTCTGGACGAATCATGCGCAAATTGGCAACGCGCAGCACAAACCGGTCTACAACCGGGTGGCGAAACTCTTCCAGAAGATCCAAGGCTAAAGCGGCTCTCCCGGAACGGGGAGCATGAAAAAAACCCATAGCAGGATCCAAACCCCGTGCCTCAAGCACTCCGCCAATCAGGTTGCACAACAACACATAGCCGAAGGAAAGCAGTGCGTTGGCCGGGTCTGGAGGCGGCCTTCGATTCCGGCCTGTGAATTGGATTTCTCCTCGAAACCCAGCACCCAACGCTGAAAAATAGGCACGGGCCGCCTGCCCCTCAATGCCCAAAAGGTGTTCAGCATCCCGACACGCGGGGATTCTGACTTCGGCTTCGCCAATTTCCCTCATGGAGACCGCCACCTGATCAAGACCAGCCTGATTGGCCTGAATCCCCCGCAGAATGGCTCGGGCATTGGCACATTTGCCCGCCACCACCGAACGCGCCATATTCAGCGCCCGCCCATCATCGACCGCCATTCGATACTGAAGAAGCCGCAAATCCCCTGAGCGTGGCACTGGTGGGGTTAGCCTGCCGAGAAAGCGACCGTTCCAGGCAAACCATGCCACTGAGATCCCCTGCTCAAGGCACAGGTGCAAAGCGTTGGCAGTGATATGCGATCGACCCACCAGCCCAATCATTTCAAGCTGATGGGACTCAACCCCCAACAATACCGAACGCACTGGATGCAACGGACGAGCACTGCCTGATTCCGTATCCAAGGTGACATGCAGACTCATCCCTGACTGCCGCAACGTGGCACCCTGTTCGGTCACATAGAGGCTGGGCATCCATCAACTCCCGCTATCGCAACATCCGAAACATTTTTTTCAGTGTCCCTTTCATGACATCTTCGGACTCCATCATTTTTAGAACGCTGTGGTCATCGGACCTCACCCCATGGGCCAGAGCATTGCGCAGATATTCAAGCGTGCTAAATTCTTTCCGTGCTTTCCTCAAAACTGTTGCAGCCTCTTTGCGAACCTCAAAATCAGCGGGATCTCCCGTTTTCTGCTCCATAGCCTTTCTGGTTACCAGCGACTCGAAACCAAAAATCACCGCACGCAGATAGTCCCGCCGCTCCATATACTGATCAGACAGTTTTTGCTCTTTTGTCGCCCGATCCTTCCCCTTGTGCCAGTCAATCCGCTCTTCCAACGGTCGGCGGAACAGGTGCGCGGCACGGGGTAGCGTTGTCTTTTTCAACCAGTTGGAAAAGGTGGTCAATTTCTGACTGGCCAGGGATGAGTTGCCGATCCGCTCGTGAAATGCAGCATCTTTCATCGCCCGCACCTCACCAGATGGAATTCCCTTATCCTCTAGCAGGGATGCGAACACCCCGTAATCCCCGCTCTGATCGTAGCGCTCCACGGCTCCGATCCAGTCGGCGATCTCCAGCAAGCCATCCAGTCGTAGCACCGGCGTGACACCCTCCGGGTTCGTCATGTCCAGGGCGCCGTAATACAGACCATCAATGGTCACCCCCATCACGTTGCGCAGATACAGGGCGCTCAAGAAACCCAACATGGGCAGGTGGCGGAATCCATGGGTCAGGTCCAATACCACGGTATCACCCTTTCGCACCTCGTCAGCCATGATGGATAAGATTTCCGTCTGCTCCTCGCCATCCCGACCATAGGGAATGATCCGGGGAACACATGGAATGCTGAGTCTTCTTTGAAGCAGAGGAGCCAGGCGATGCAGTCGTTCCTCCCCGACCCGACTTTCCGCCACTTCGGTACCGAGCGTATCCAGTTCGTGCATATGGTCGTCCAGTCCATCCTGACCCGCCTGATCAAAAAACAGGGCATCCCACATGCTGCCACTGGTACCCAGCAGCACCAGACGATCCGGCCTGACCTGCTCCTTCATGGCCAGCCCGAAGTAGGGCGTGGTTATTACGCCATCTTCGAAACTATATGTGGCGGTTCGGTAATTTCCGCCCGGTTCACGCCCCTTGCCCAAAAAACTAATCAGGATCCTGCTCATGATGTCTCCTTGCATGGTTCGCCCGGATGAATGGAAAAACCTTCCAACTTCGCGCCGAAGGCGGTCATCTCTGCTGCAGTCAGTTCGCAGCCCCGAAGGACGAAAGGCAACTCCAGAGATAGATGAACATAGCGTCCGCCCCGCTGGCAGATGCGCGCCGCCAGATTCACCGGCAGGGAGCCAATGACGCAATCGCCAGTCTGAACAGATTCCGGTTCCAGATGCGCCAGTTGCACATCCACAGAGAATCCCTGCCCATTGGCCCAATCCATGGCACCCGGGTGGCGGGTGACGAAATAAATGGTCATGCGCTTGTCTCTATCCGATAATGTCCCAATCCAAACGTGGCATTCTTGCCCACATGCAGCCATTGCCCGAGGTATAAAAAAGGCCAGAAGGTCTCCAATGCGTCTCCAGAAAGGGTCCAACGTCCTGTCACACCGCCAAGAGTCATCACACGCTGCTGACGGCTGGAACGTCGGGTCCAGTCGTGCCAGTGCAGTCGTCCTCTAGCACTTACCGCTTCCGCGCGTTGGATCAGGTGGTGCGGGTCGATGGAGAGGGTGGTTCCAGCGTGGATCTGAGCCAAACGTTCGACCCGACGCGACAGATTGAGCAGCCATTCGCGCGGGGTGAGACGTTCCGGGCCCATGGGGCGCCCCTCCTTCTGGATACGCGTCGGGGTGATGAAGTGCAGGGTGATCGGTACCCCAGGCCAGGGCGGAATGGCGATCTGCCGAAGATGTTCTCGCACACCTCCCTCGTCGAGGGTGAAAATCTCTTCATCACCCCCTGGAGTCTCCAGAACGACGCGCTGCAAACGGGCGGTGCCGTCGCCAGGACCGATGCCTCGCGCCAGTGCCCGCTGCCAAGCCAGAATCAGCAGAGACAATTGGGACAAAGCCCGTCCCACCAGCACCAGATGAAACGTCAGCAACGCGCCTTGCTCGAAGTGACGCGCCCCCCATGGTGGAGGTTCGATCACATAGGGGTTAGGCAGATCGGTGCGCCCCTCCTGTCCTTCGACCGGCGGTGGAAGCTCGAAGATCGTCGCGTAGGGACAGGTGCGCCGCAGGCTGCACGGCAGACATTCCGCCATCCCGGTCAAACAGCAAACTTGGCGCAACGCGCTGCCAAATACTCCGCGCAGGCTTGATCCGGCATATTCCGGCAGCCGGATCAGAGCGTTCACCTTGAATTCGAATCGATACCGGGACGCTGGGAAATGATCAGACAAAGGAGCGTTCATGGCAGCAGTCCCACCAGGATGGCATTCAGTTTTTTGTCGTCCATGCCCTTTATTTTGGGACGCATTTCATTTCGAATCAACTCTGCCAGCGCTGCCTTGTTATCCGTAGACCAACCTTCAGCCTCGGCCTGCTTCTTCAATTTTCCGGCATCATTCTGCAACGAGCCTCCATAGGGTTGCTGGCCGGCAACCTTGCAAATCTTCTCCCGGAACTCTTCGATGGCCCGCTGCTCTGAGGACATGGCGGCCAGTCGCTGCTCTTTGGCGGCGGCTTCGGCGGCTTGTGCGGCTTGGCGTGCAGTGGCCTCCATCGCCGCCTGCTCTGCCTGTTCCTGCTTGGCGCGCAAGGCAGCCATTCGGTCGTCCGAATCCTTTACACGGGTCGCATGGTCCTGGCGGAAACGGTGCGCCAGTTTCACCAACTCCGGAGCGGATTCCGCCAACGGACATCGCCGAGGGTGGTCGAACTCCACCAGCAGCCAACCGAAAGGCAACAAGTCTCGCTGCTGTTGCACGTCGCGACCGGCGAGCCATACCGTGGACGGTTTATCCACCCACTTTTTACTTTGCGGCTGATAGATATGCCGTACCCCATTCAACGTCACCGATTCCGCCCCGCTGTGCCGCCCCACCCGCAGAAGCATGGCCTGGCCGGAGTTCAACAATCGGTGCAATCCGCCACCCTCCACGGACTGCTGCACGGTTTTGCTCCACTGCGCATCCATAATGCCGAGCAGCGCGAAGTCCCGCAGCAAATGGGGCCGATAAAATGCATTGCATTGTTTGACCACATGACTACGTCCCCATACGAGATCTTCACGTGGCAATACCTTCTTTCTCTTTTCCTTCTCCAGCTGGTCAGCGAACAGACGAGCCTGCTTAGGATCCAGCAAAGCCATGTCGCCCCGAAAGGCTTCCAGTGCCATGGGAGAGAGGCATTCCAAGGTCTGAGAAGGCCCATCCCCCGCACTACCGGATAGCTTCAGATTGAGCGCGAAATAGATTTCAGCAATCTCCCCTGTACTCTGTGCGTCTCCCAAGCGAATCATGCGCATGGGATCCCGCTCAAACTCCTGAGGGAGGCAATCGGCCAGGGTTCTGGAAAGAAGGAATAATTTCTTCCAATCCAGCTTTTCTGCATCGCTCGGCCTGTCCAATGGCTTGCCCATGTTCTGACCGTCAAGCAGGGCAGTACGGATGGCGCCTTTCAAGCTGCTGCCCGGCAGGATAGGCGTTTCATCGCCATGGACATAGGCCGTGCGCATGATCTCCAGATTGTTGATGGCCCTGGTGTCGTGCTGGACGGTTTTACCGATCCGTTTGTCGTAAAAGGCTTGCACCCCTGTTCCGACAGGCATCCTGCGAGTGCTTTTGGCAATCAGCAGATCGCGCTTCCCATGAAAGAATGTCTGTATCCTCTTGATGCCAGCGTCCCCACTCGCACCATCGACGATCTGCAACAACTCATCGCGATCCTTATCCGTGGCGATGGCCTGGGTGGGGTCCACCCGATAGAATACCCCCTCGTCCATGAGATACTGAGTGGGGTCATACTCTTCACCACAGCCGATATGCACGGGCGAAAGGGTGGAAATGATCAGTTGGTGAGAATCGAGAAATCGTTCGATCATCGTTTACTCCTCCGCTGCTACATGGATGCCCACAACCGGGGCATACCCTTGATGAACGGTTTCCCACATCACAGTGGAGAGGCTGCCATCACCGCCCAACCCGCGACCCACAAACGCAACATCCAGAAATGATCCCGCCGCCGGGGTGAGCACAGCCCCGGTCCGGGCCAACAGCATCGGCTTCTTGAAAGGATTTTCCGTCAATGCCAACGTGTCGCCGTGGCGACCAAAACGGGTGAAGGGCAAATAGAAACTCCGTTCTGGATCGAAGCCGCCCCCTTGAGGGGCGCAGTGGCCCAGGGTAAGCCAAGCATTGCTGTGCTTCTGACGCGGCAGAGGCGTCTCGGTAAGACTCTCCACCCGGAAGTGCCCCTGACCGGTGCTGGCATCCTTGCCGAATCCGATACGCCCCACATCCTCCAGGGCTTGTTGCAGCGTCTCATGGTCCAACCTCTGCGGATCCACCACCAGCCACAACTCCAGTTCACTCTCTGGAGGAAACCAGATCTGATCCACGACATAGGGGGCAAACCCATCATCGCCGCTTCCGGTGGTACCGGTCAAACGGTTGATGCTGTTGTGGGGCTGAGGATGAACCTTCCGAGCGCAACCATTCCAGAGCTCTTTCTCCGTCTGGCACTGATCCATCCACTCCCGGAGCGGGCGTTTCCACATCCTGTTGGGCAGCCAGACCCTTGCCTTAACCTCCTTGCGACTTTCCTGGTTTTCCGGCCCTTGTTGACCAAAAGCAAACTCAGGCGGCAGGCAGGGCCGAGGCCAGTACTCGGCGGGAAAGGCATCGGAGACCACCAGAAAGGGTCTGTTTTCGGTATATCCCTGCAACCGTTCCCGCAACCAGTCGTCGCCGTGGCGGTTACGCAAGGCCCAGCAGAGTTGGCCGAACATGGTGTCCCCATGGAGTGGCGTCACAAAGGCCGTCAGTGGCTCGATGGTCAGGAGCAACGTGTGCATGGCTGGGTATCCCCACTCACCAGGGTTTGGCATCGTCGAGCTTCTGCTGCAATTCGGGATTCTCCAACTCCCACCGGATCCGCCCGTAGCCCCTTGAGCCCGAACCACCCAGGCTGTCCATCTCCAACAGTTTCATGCCGATGAACACCAAGCCCAGCAAAGACTCCCCATCGCCATCCAGTTGTTTGATCGACAATGAGAACTGGAATTTCGCCCCCGCCGGAACCCGCTCGGTGTTGCGAGGGTTATCCGCCACGCCGCGCACCCGGTCGATGGTGTTTTCCATCTTGACCTCCGTGAGGGGCAGGTTCTTGCGCTTGATCTTCTCGACCCACGCCTGATCCAGGGGCAAATCCCGGAAGGAGAGACGTGAGGGGCCAACTTTCAAGGCGGCTTCTTTGTCCAGATTGTCCCCGCCGGATACACCGAACAACTGCAGGATGCGCAATGCCTCCGCAGGGTCGGGGGCCTGATCGAGTGTTGCGTAACTCATAGGCTTGCCACCGTTAACCGCCGCCAAACCGGCATGCCATTCCAGCAGGCTACGAATCTTGCCCTTGATGCTACTGCCTGGAATGTAAGGCTCGTTGCTGTGCGGATGGCGAATCACAGGATTGTCCGATCCGCCGATGTGCATCTCGTTGTTGCCGGCACCGATGTGCAGACCGGTGAGCAGCGTGATGTTCCCTTTGATTTCCTGAATATTCTTGAGTCGCATGACAATAGATCCCTTTTCGCAGAAGGCTGGACAGTCTGTAAATTTAAGTTATAGACGCATGCCGCGAGAATGACGCCACACCGCTCACGAGTCCTTAGGACGCTCCTGCTTGTAGAACCCCATGACAGCTTCCATGAACAATTTGAAGTGCTTCAAATCCACCGGCTGCTCGACCTGCTTGAGTCCGTGGTTTATGAGATTTACAAAATTAACGTCCACAAGATCTCTCCGCCCATTGGCGTAGGCGACCTTGGCGTTGAGCATACGGATGAAGGGAAGATAGACATGAAAGTTTTCTTCATGATCGCCGACCTTCTCTGCCCACATACAAATCTCGTCATAAAAGCGCCGAAGCTGACTGGATTTATTAGATTTTTTGTTGGAGGCCAACGTTTTAGCAACTGTTTGGGCGACACCATCAAACAGATCTTTGTCGATTGGTTGTTTGAACAACACTTTTGACAAATCGAGAGATGGCGTCGAGTCCAAAGGTGGGGTCGAAGTAGACCCAGTCCGGCGGCCTCCTGAAGGTTTATTTGTTGCATACGATCCGTTCATCAGTTCTTCCTTTGACGATAGAGGTAAGTGAACAGTGAGATTTTGTAGTTCTCGCAATAGGTTCTGATCTGTTGCCCGACATCTCTGGCGAACCGGTCGCTCAACTTACGTTTCTTTTCGTCGTCCGAGTCCCGCAACCGATCCAACACAAAACGCCAAGTCCGGTAGACGAACCAGGAGTGCCAGAGGGCCTCCTCGGGTTTCGTTTTGGCACGCTCGGCCTTTTCGCACAGGTGCAGCATGCCATAGAGGTAAGCAGTGCTCATCTCCACCCGATGCTGCTCTTTCATTTCGTTAACCAGTTCTTGCAGAGTGGTTGACCCCTCGATCAATTTCTGGAATTCCTCCCACTTCACACTGCGGTTCCAACAGGTAATGGCGTTCTTGCCCTCCACGTCCTTGGCATTTTTCAGGGCCTCTTCCGCCAACGTCCCCAGGGCCGGAACCGGTATGCCTGGCTTGGTCATGGCCAGTCCGGCGGAAAAATGCAGATTCTCGTTTTGCGTATAGTTCTGAAACGCCTCCCGCATCGATTGGGCCAGCCGGATCTGCTCATGCCAGGGACCGATGAGAAAGAAGTCATCCCCGCCCGCGAACACGGTATAGGTGTTCGGGAACTCCTGTGCGCACTTCCATGGCAGCCACACCGCAAAAAAGGCGTTCAACTGCCTGCTCAACGAGGCCATCCGGGCGAAGGTGGGTTGTTGCAGACCTTTCCGAAAAATCATCCCCAGATTGTCCACATCCCCCTTGAGGATGCCCAGAGCGGCCTTGCCGCGCTGCACACGCTCTCCCTGTCCGTCGTAATCTTCCCATATACCCTTCTTTGCGATCGACTCGAATTCCAGGATGTCCCCTTGATCATCCGTAGGTACATAGCCATTGATGGCCCGTCGGGCATAGCCGTTCCACAAGGGGACACCACCATCTTGATCGGGTTGAGAGAAATCCCAGACGCGCAACGGCATGCCATGCCTCGCTTCGTCCCCCGTGAAGGTGACTCGGTAACCAAAATAGTCCAGTTCCAACGAATTGCTGCCACCCGGTTTACAGGTGATCAGAACACGTTGCTTCTGCACAAGGTTCTTGCCAACCTCCCTTTGATCGCGGCAGAGAGAACAGATCCCTTTCTCCTCCTCGAATGCACTGGCGGGAGCCTTGCCGCAGAAACTGCATGCCCCACTGGGATAGCTCACATCCAAAATCGCAGTAAAATGCTCGGCGCACAGGAGTTCGAAGCGTTGTCGTTTACGCCGCTCCAAATCCTTGAATAACCGCTCCATCAGTTTGTCGAACCGACTTTTGTCGAAATCCTCGCGCCGCGCCGGTGTGGTTGCCAGACCGATCCCAGCCTGTCCGAAGCTTTTTTTCAGAAACCAATCGTCCAATTCCCTGCGCAGTCGTCCAATCCTCACTTCGGCATCCGGAAGGTTGGGCGCCACGATCTGGAATTTACCCGCCGCATTCATAATCTGGCTGGTGGAGGGCAACTGGAACACTTCCAGAACCTTGAGAGCTGCCAGTTCGGTCAGCAAAGATACCGAAAATGACCGTCCACGCAGCATTTTGGCCGCAAATTTTGAAGCGTTTCCGGAGAAAATGAACTCCTGGATCCCGAAAAAATCCCCTTGAATCAACAAGAATTCTTGATTATCTCCGGCACCATCCAACGAAACAGCTTCGACACCTCCACAGGCCTCGTGATAACGCCATAACGCCACCGCCAATGCTGCAACCGCCTTGGAATGATCATACAGCGATACATCCGCTGGAATCGGCAGGAATCCACCCCCCGGTTTCTTCGTCGCCGTAGCCGAGGGAATGGCGTGGGTAAAGGTCAAAAACAGGCTGTCAAAATGATCCAACCACAACGGCAGCGATACGCGGAAATCCTGGCTAATCTGCGTCAACCCCTCCACAAACTGGTTCCATAACGTCAAATAGGCTGCACGGGCCTGCCGGTCATCAATCCTCGACTCAGACTCCGGGATAGGATATAGCGTCTCAGGGGCCATAGCCTTGAGTGGAAGACGGGTCATCGGCTGGTAATGCTTATCCTCCCGTTCCACCCGCTCCAGCAACGGCCACAGGCGTGCCTGTCGGTGGTTGATTTTGCGGCTCTTCTCTTCACGTTCATCTTCAGCCTTATTGTATTCCGTAGCTTCCGCGCGCTCAAAACCCGATGCCAGACGGTCGGCGATGGCCACAATCCGCTGTAATGAGGTCTCCGGCTTGTGATGCATGGCCGCCGCATTGATCAGGGAATTGCCCTGTCGTTGCTCCTCTCTGGCACTGTGCCAGGAGGAAAAAGGTGCCAAATCTCCCTCCTTGATGTCTGGAAGCAAGTTCTCGATGGTGTCGATGGCCAGGCCGGTATAAGCCGCATGCAGATGACTATGCCTGCCTTCCCAGGATGGACAATAGGTTTGCTTGTTTCCATCAAGGTTCTTCACCTCCAGACCTGCACGTTCGGCAAACTTGCCCAGATCGTGGAGCAGCCCTGCCAGGGCCACGCGACAGGAAGCATTCAACAGTTCTTTTTCATCCATGGGTCTCATGCCTCGTCGATCAAGAGATGTCGTGAATCCATATCCAGTCCGTATTCCTTGCCCCCGCGTGCGGGGCGGGATTGCACTCGTCCGGGGTGCGCCACCCCAAGACGCGACTTAATCTTGGAAATAGCATGAGTTACCTTTAATTTGAGTTCACTGTAGTTCACCGTACCATTTCGGTGATAGGGTATGATTCCGTCTTCTTCAGAAATTCTTTCATATCCCATCACGTTGCGATAGGCATCCGATAATGCCGTAACATAACGCGATTCATCCAGTACCCGCGTCGGGATCCACCCACCGTTTACGCCTTCGTGTCGGACGCGCGCGAAAAACAGCAAAACTGCAAATTCCCTGGGCGGCAACACCACGCTCCTTCCTCCATGTGTCACTTGACGAGATGCGAGTTGCAAACGTAAGGTGAGATCCAGATTTTCCACTCCCATCTGTACCCGCTGCCGAGCGGTCTCCAGCGATACGAGTCCCCGCCTAGTCTCCTCGTCCAGCAGCGAACGCAGCCTGATCAAGGGGATTTCCAGCAATTCTACCCGCGCATCGGCACTGTTTAAAAACGTCACCCCCCCACTACGGTGTACCGCCAAGATTTCTGGATGCGGAGGCGGATAAAAAAATTCTGCCAGATTTTCGAATTGGGGCGAAACCAGCAGATGACCCAACCGATCCTCTGGACGGGCAAGCAGGCTGAATACCTGGGCAAACAGTACTGCCATATCTTTACGGCCTCCGGCCACGCAGGCGGTGACAGGAGGTTCCCCGTCCGCACACCATTCGGCCATCAAGGTCATCAAGGCATCCAAATTGACTGATTGGACCCCGGTTTCCACCATGCGGCTAGGCCAGACACGGTGCAAGTCTTCCAGTCCGAACCGTATGTTACTCCTGGGAAGTCCGTAATCTCGACAAAACTGATCCATGGGAGGATCACGGGTAAGCAGAAGCGCATTCTCCACGGCTTCTGCCCCTTCCGAACTGGTTATTATTGAAATTCTTGTCACAACCCGATGCTCTCGCACATGAAGCACATATAACGCCTCAGTAATTACCTGCGGAGTCAGTCCAGCCATGACAACTAAATGGTTAACAAAGTAGTTCATGCTTTATTTCTCCATGCATCTTCAAGGTAGTCAAAATGAATTATTCCATAACATCCGGGTAACGGCAAGCGCCACCATGTGGACACCATGTGGAAGAATAAATCGAGCAAACCGGCGACACCCTGCGCATGGCCAATACGGATGATTTCGTGCCGAAAAGCTGGTGAACCAGCCTGCAACTCTGGCATTCACCACCAGAATCTGCCAAAATCCCATCCAGCAATGGATTCCCCATCCACGGGTCGAGTCCTGCGCGCATGGGCCACGGGTACCAACCAATACACCGGACTTCTGGAGGACGCATGGACGCGGAGCAATGGAAGAGGCAGGAGCGGCGGCGAACTCGCCTCAGCCTGCTGACAAAGATGCGTGCTGGATTCCCTGATCATCGGGTTGAGTCCAGCACCCTCCTTGCCGACTCATACAAAAAACACCCGCCCCAGCCCGCGATTCATCTTTTCAGCCCGGCGTTCCCGGATCACCACCAGATCACCCAGCACCAGATCCTCCGTCGTGGTTGCTTCGACGAGGCCATGACTGGTGGCTACACGGACAATGGCACCGCGCACGGCGACAACGCGGCCCGGCGTTTGCTGATCTGGGGCAAGGATGGCTTGCAGATCATCAAGCAGGGACATGGCGGACCAAATCGAGGGTGATGGTTGGGAAATCGCCGACCGAGTGACGGACCTCTTTGGTCTTTCCGCGCCAGGGGATTCCCATGGCGGGATCATTCACCTCGATCAGATACATGGGCATCGATATATCGACTAAACCCGAACTATCGACGCCGGGCAGTTTGCTTTTTGCTCTTTCCGAATTTCGATTTTCGTTCTGATTTCAGAATGATGCTCCTTGATTCCAAACGCCATAACCTCTGGTCGCTGCCCCTTCTTGCAAGCTCATGCAAGGCGTGCTGTGTGCCGGTACGCATTGGACGGGAAAAAGGGGTGCAGCCATTGTCGTGGAGCGCAACAGACGAACGCACAGAGGCCGCAACGGGCGTTCATGCTGGTTCCTCCTGTGTCGGCGGGTGGTGCGCACTGGTTGAGGCCGTGCCGTGGATCGTATCAGACGTGCGCACAAAGGCCATAACGGGAGATCCGTTACGGTGGGGATCATGCCGGCCTGGAAGGGAACCCGCAAGCCGAGGCGTTCGCGGATCCGATTCTATCGCTCAGGAGTGGGGAGGAAGGCCTGTCGCCATGTAGCCATGTAGCCAGCCAAGAGCGAGAAAATTGAAAAGCGTGTTCACCCCCCTGGCGACATGGCGACTTTTGATGGTCATGCGTCCGCTATAACCGCTTCGGGATGCATCAACAGGAAGATTGACGATGCCAGACACAGTATCGCGGGGGGGGCGTGCATTGGAAAGGTGGAATGTCGGTTCGTGTTGCGGAACCCGCCAGACGCGCACACAAAGGCCGCAACGGGCATTCATACTCGCCGCTTCTCGGTTGCCATCAACGTGGGATGATGCCAGACACCTTGTCACGGGCTGGTGTGTGTGGAGAGGGATTGTTGAATCTGCGTCGTGGAGCGCACCAGAAGCGTTCCAGAGGCCGCAACGGGCATCCCCTTGCAGGTACATCGAGGGGCAAGCTGAAGGCTGATTCTTTTAATTGTGTCGCGGGTTGGCTACGGCGCACGGCTCATCCGTTTTGACGGTTCTGTTTTGACGTTTCTGGGTATGCGCACCCGTGACGCATGAACGCTGCTGTCACCCTGTCGTAGGGTGGATTTGCTTTCTGGTGGGTACTATGTGGGTACTAGAAACAAAAAGAGCCACCTTGCGAGTGGCTCTAAGTGCTTGATTTTAATGGTGAGCCGTACAGGAGTCGAACCTGTGACCCGCAGATTAAAAGTCTGCTGCTCTACCAACTGAGCTAACGGCCCATCCGCTTCGCGCCGAAGGGGCTGTCGTGGGTACGACAGGTTGCCTTTTTCGGCGTAATCAATAAACCACCATGATAGCACGCGCCGCGGACCGTGTGAACCGGAATTGTGTGCATCGGGCGATTTTTTTTGGCGGCAATGCCCGATTGGGATTCCAGGGGGGCACGGGTGGTGGGGCCGCGCCTTTCGGGTCCGCGCCTGAACGCCTCCCAAAGCGTCAGGATGCAAGGAAAAAATGCCTCCTCCCCGGTTGTCCCGCTCGCCTACATCTCATCCATCCAGGCCATCTGGATCGCCTCCAGGATCTTTTCGTTGCACCGTTGGGGGGTGTCGTCGAAGCCGGGCAGGTTTATCACCCAATCCATCAGCTCCGTGAAACGCACCCCCATCGGATCCTGTTCCGGCATGGAGTCGGCCAGGGCCATGGCGATTTCATGGGTATCGGTCCATTTCATGAGCGGGCTCCCTTCTTGTCCACGCTGATGTTGATCGAATAGGGCGGAATGGTCACCACCAGACCATCCAATGTGTCGTCCAGAATGATCTGACACCCGAGACGACTGGTCGAGGTCAGGCCAAACGCCTTGTCGAGCATGTCCTCCTCGCGCTCATCCGCCGGGTCCAGACGATCGATCCACTCCGGGGCCACGATCACATGACAGGTGGAACAGGCCAATGCCCCCTCGCACGCCCCCTCCAGGGGGATGCCGTGATGGTGGGCCACCTCCAGAAGCGAGTCGCCAGCCTCGGCCTCCACGGTGCGGTTGTCGGGCAAAAAGGTTACCTGGATCATGTTATCACCTCGATCGTTCATGCAAAATCATCCACCTTGCGACCGGTCATCGCCTTCTGCAAGCTCCGGTCCATGCGCCGTTGGGCAAAAAAGCGCGTCTGGAGATCCATTCGGCTCACCTGCTCGTTGATCCGCTCCGCCGAATCACCCTGGGTCGTCTCCCAGAGGGTCACCATCACCCCCTTGACCTGTTGGGTCTCCGCCTCGTTCAACAGGTCGCCATCCTCGCGCAGGGCCGCTTCCGCCGCGGCCAGCACCCGATTGGCCTCCACCCGCGCCTCGTTGAGCAGACGGGCACGCATATCCGACTCGCCATGGCGCATCGCATCCCGCAACATGTCGGCGATCTCGTCGTCCGTCAGGCCATAGGAGGGCTTGACCGCGATCGATTGCTCCACGCCGGTGGTCTCCTCCCGGGCCGAGACCGTCAGCAGTCCATCCGCGTCCACCTGGTAGGTGACCCGGATGCGCGCCGCGCCGGCGGTCATGGGGGGGATGCCGCGCAACTCGAAGCGGGCCAGCGAGCGGCATTGACTGGCCAGCTCCCGTTCCCCCTGCACCACATGCACCGCCATGG
The DNA here is from genome assembly GCA_015229045.1 of Magnetococcales bacterium. Next base: position 1,691 of record JADGCJ010000062.1, on the reverse strand, counting down.
CAGTCTGGCCATCCTTGAAGGTGGTGAACTCCTGGGCGCGGGCGGTGGGAATCGGCGTGTTGCGCGGCACGAGCTTCTCCACCAGATCGCCCATGGTCTCGATGCCGAGTGAGAGGGGCGTCACATCCAGCAGCAGCATCTCGGATGGGGTGTTGCCGCTCAGCGCCTCGGCCTGATGGGCCGCCCCCAGGGCTACCACCTGATCCGGATCCAGATCCACCAGCGGCTCGCGGGCGAAAAACTCCGCCACCATGCGCCGCACCAACGGCACCCGTGTCGATCCGCCCACCAGCACCACCCCTTGCAGGGCCTCCGGGGCGACCCCGGCATCCTTCAACACCCGCCGGCAGATGGGAATCGTGCGCCATGCCAGATCGCGGATCCCCTGTTCGAACGCTTCGCGGGTCAATGTTTCGCGCTGGTTGGGGGGTGCGGCGCCCGGCAAATCGAACGAGACCGTCTCCTCGCTGGAGAGACGCTCCTTCAGCTCCCGCGCCAGTTTGCGACAGCTCTGGATCAGGGTTGGATCCGGATCGGCGATCCCCATTCTGGTCAGCAGACGCTCGACGATCCACTGATCCAGATCATCGCCGCCCAGGGCCGAATCCCCGCCCGTGGCCATCACCTGGAACAGCCCTTTTTCCAGTTTCAACAACGAGATGTCGAAGGTGCCGCCCCCCAGGTCATAGATGGCGTAGAGCCCTTCGTGGCCCTTGTCCAGGCCGTAGGCCAGGGCGGCGGCGGTGGGTTCGTTGAGCAGGCGCAGCACCTCCAGGCCGGCCACGCGGGCGGCATCCTTGGTGGCCTGGCGTTGCGCGTCGTCGAAATAGGCCGGCACCGTGATCACCGCGCCCTGGAGTTTTCCGCCCAGGGCCTCTTCGGCGCGCTGTTTCAGCAGTTTGAGGATCTCCGCCGACACCTCGACCGGAGAGACTTTCACCTCGCCCGCCAGAATGCGCACCATCCCCCCTTCACCGGCCTCCAGGGCGTGGGGCAGGGCGCCGGAGCGGTTGCGGATCTCCTCCACGCCGCGTCCCATGTACCGTTTTACCGAGGCGATGGTGGATTCCGGGTGTTGGACCAACCGCTCTCGGGCCGGCCAGCCGACCAGCACCGACCCCTTGGGACCGTAATGGACCACCGAGGGGATGGCCTGGATCCCCGCTTCGTCCGGGATGCACAAAGGGGTGCCATCGATGGTGATGGCCGCCACCAGGGAGAAGGTCGTGCCCAGGTCGATGCCGACCACCCGCTTGCGGCTTTGGGGGGTGTTCTCGTGGGGGAGCGGCGATTGTCCGGGTTCGGTGATGTCGAGCAGAATGTCCATGGGTGCTTGGTTGCCTGATCGTGACGGGGGTGACCAACGATGGGTGGGTTCCGGAAAGGGTGGGTGCTCCCGGACGCCTCCTGATTGGAGCCGAAACTACGCATCCGGATCGAACGCCCGATCCTCCAGACGATCCAACTCTTCCAGATAGCGCCGGTGATAGCGCATCCGATCCAGATGACGGTTGATTTCGGCCAGGGTGGAGTCGCCGTTGCCGCGAAACAGAGCCGCCACGCGCGCCACTTCGGATTCCAGACGCCGCCGGGCATCGGTTTTCAGGGAGGCCAGGCGGGGGATGGCGTCGGAGGCGCGGGTATCCACGGACTCCAGGGCCTCGCGCAGCTCCATGACCTCCTCGAGAAAC
>JADGCJ010000061.1 GCA_015229045.1 Magnetococcales bacterium | reverse complement strand
ATGGCACCCCTCCCTAGCAAAGGCTACTTGACATCCAAGACAGTTGCTGGACCCCGATTCGTTGCCGGGTGCTGAATAGTTACACAAGAACAGGTGAATGCGATCAGGCATCGACATGCTTGCGCACGGCGACATAATCGATCTTGCCGACCCCCAGGAGCGGCATGTTCTCCAGAAAGAGTACTTTTTTCGGCAGGTGGATCTCTCCCAGGCCGGTGGCCCGGGCACACTCTACCAGCGGGAGACGCTGGGGGTCGCTCTGCGTCGTCACCAAAACGATCTGTTCCCCCTTTTGCGGATCGGGGAGGGCCACGGCGGCATGCAGTGAATCGGGCCACACCTGGCAGGCCAGGGACTCCACCACAGCCAGGGAGACCATCTCACCGCCAATTTTTGCAAACCGTTTCACCCGTCCGATGATGAAGACAAACCCCTCCTCATCAATGCGTACCACATCGCCTGTGTCATACCAGCCCGCTGCCAAACCATGGGCGGCACGATCCTGAGCCATGTACCCCAACATGATGTTGGCACCGCGTACCCAGAGTCGTCCTCCCTCCCCCAAACCGGGAATGGGTTCCAGACGATGATCAATTCCCGGCAGAAAGCATCCCACGGAGCCGGATCGACAGGCAAACGGGGTGTTGACTGTCAAGACAGGACTTGCCTCGGTGGCCCCATACCCTTCCAGGATGCGCAGTCCAAACTTTTCCATCCATAAACTCCGGGTTCGTTCCCGAAGGGGCTCCGCGCCGGAAAAGACAAAGCGCAATGCAGCAAAATCCTGGGGATGGGCGGTGCGGCCATATCCGTTCAAAAAGGTATCGGTACCCGCAAGAATCGTGGCGCCCGTGTGATGGGCAAGGACAGGGATGCCATCAAAATCCAGGGGCGAAGGGACCAGATGGATGCGCACCCCGACCAGCAGGGGAGCGAGCGTTCCCATGGTCAGACCAAAGGCATGGAACAGGGGCAGAATGTTGAGCAGGGTATCATGGGCATTGAAGTCCAGGCGTGTCTCAACCTGGGCACAATTGGCCAAAAGGTTCAGATGGGAGAGCAAGACCCCCTTGGCACTCCCCTCGGAACCGGAAGTGAACATCAACAGGGCCGGATGCTCCACTTGGATCCAGGGTGTCACGCGCCGATGCGCCCAAAGAGGCACTACAGTGGTCAATCCGGCCCGGAGCATCTCCCTGGGTGTGACGTGTTGGCGCAAATCTTCCAGGAAGAGGACGCGACACACCCCCACCAGTCGTTCCAGGGCAGGAGCCAGACCCGCCTTGTCGATAAAAAGACGCGATGTGACGACGACCTGAATATTGGCCAATCGACAAGCCTGGAGCATCGGCTCGATGCCGGAAGAGAAATTGAGCATGGCCGGCAGCCAGCCCCGGAACTGCAAGGCCAGGAATGTCACTACCCCCCCTGCCGACGTTGGGAGAAGCAAACCCACAGGCGCCGGTGCAGAAGGCAGGTGGCGTTGCAAAAGATGGCTGAGAAGAACGGAACGAAACAGCAATTGCCGACGAGTCAACTGCTGACCTGTCACATCGCTGATCGAGCAACCGCCACCGACAAAAGCCCTGCCGGTGATCACCAGCGCCTCCCAGAGGGTACGGTGCAAAACCCGACCGGCAAAGGCGGCCTGTTCCATATGCAGGCCAAGTTGACGACTTGCGGCAGTGCGGCGCTCTCGGGCGGGGGATCCTGCCTTGACCTTTCGAGGAAACCAGGGCGGCGTGATGGCCATGGCAAGGCGGGGCAGCCACCAACGTCGACCAGGGGCATCGCCCCCCAAAAGGCGCGAGCGTTGCGAACCCTCCAGGTGCAGGGAAATCAACGGCACATCTGCCAATGATGCCACCCGAACCGGCCAGTCGTGGACCTTTCCCAGGCGACCGGCACGTCGAGGAAAAACTTCGGGAAAACAGAGGACGGCACCTCCGGCGCGCAGGCAGGCCAGCAAAGGTTTTTGGGCTTCCGGCTGCTGGATGTCCACCTGTGACAGGCGCGGCATGCCAGGAAGGTGGCGCCAGATCCTTCCGGGCAAATCACGCGGGGGCAAAGCCAGGGTCAAGTCTGTGCGCGGCAGCAGGGAGGCCAGCAGCCAGTCGCGACGTGCTGGATGGTTGCACACGATCAGACAGCCGCCGTTACGCGGCAAATGCTCCCAGCCGATCCTTTCCACGCGCAGCAAACGGGTCAGGATGCGGGTGAAGAGGTGTCGCGCCATGATCAATCCGCATCGCGGCGGCTGGGCGCGATACCCAATTTTTCCGCGACGTTTCGCGGGAGATCGACCCGTGCTTCGGCAACGATTCTCGCCAATCGTTGTTGTTGGGAAAAGCTCATATGGGACAGCACCATGGCCGTGCGCATGGCACCTGGCACATGTCGAGTCCGCTCAAAGGTGCCGATCAGGACATCGCCGATCTGTTGGAGATAATTGGGGTCGGGCGGTGGGGTCAGTTCCAGGAGCGCGAACAACTCCTTGGCCGCTGCATCGTAAAAATCGTGGGACATATAGGCCAGGGCTTTCATGAGAAAAATTTCCATGTCCCGGAAACCATCCTGTTGCAAACGATCCAACAGGGCGATGGTCTGCCCCGGCAATCCGCGATGAAAGTAGACAAAAGCGTGCGCTTTGATGCGATCCGGCTGGGAGAAGGTTGTCTGTTTGTCGTCGAGCAGCCCGGAGACAATCTCCATCAGGCGCACCACGCGAACATCCCAACTGTTGGCGGCGGCGGTCCGTTTGGCTTGCCGGGCGATCTCCTGCCAGCGATCCGGATGGCGCAACACCTCCCGGCATGAACGCAGCAGCTCGCCGCTGTCATGATAGATCAGAATGTCTTTGCCCGGGGTGAAAAACTCTTCCAGAGAGATGGCAGGGTTGGCCAGGACCACCGCGCCACAGGCTGACCCTTCAAAGTTGCGCGGATTGAAGACCTGAGCGTCGTTGTCGTTGAAAACAAGGCGGGAGCGGGAATACAGACGTGCCACCTCTTCATTCCAGATTCCCTCCGTGAAGAGCGTCTGGAACCCCGCTTCCTTCAGGGCATTCAAATACTTGACTCTCTGTGGGCGTTTCTCCGGATTCATGTCTCCCACAAAGGCGACATCGACGTCGCGGGGCGTTCCGTAATCGCGATAGTGATCGGCATCGAATCCGTGCGGCAACCAGTGGACACTCCGATTCCCCGCCTTGAGAAAGCTCGTCAAATACTGCTGAAAGGAGACAAAAACGGCATCAAACAGCTTGGCATACTCCACCTGCCAATGAAGGTTGAAGTGCGCATCCAGGGAGTAGTACCAGCAGGGCACAGGGGACTCTTCCAGACCCTCCGGGAAAAATTTGACACCCGATTCGATGACAAGGATCACCTCGGGTTGGAAGGGGGGATCCTGAGAGGCGAGGGTGGTGAGGATCTCCTGGATGGCGGTCGTGGGGTCGCAGCCCAGACTGGTTTCCGTGGTCACATGCCCCGGTCCCATAGAGAAAACGGCGACCTGCCTGCGCAAGGCTTTGTCCAGAAGACTGGCCGTCGTGCCGCGATGGTAACCATACAGCAGGAGAATTCTCTCTGGGAACTTCATGCCATCTCCTGGTGGAGGAGCGGGGTCACAGGGGTGAGCGCTCTTCGTCGGTCATGTCCAGGGAGTTCAAGGTTCGTTCCAGCGAGCTGTAATGGGCCTGCTCTTCGGCGGAGAGGTCGAGGCAATATTTGCGCAAGGCTGGGTCGGATACGGAATCGGCCATGTCGCGCAGGTTGTCGCGAGCCTCACCCTCCATGCGCATGGCCATTTCCAGGATGGTTCTGGGATCGGCGTTGGCGAGCGCCTGGTTCTCACTGGCGCCGAGGGATCCTCCCGGATCTCTTTCCAGTTCTCTCAGGTAAGCCTCGGCATCGAATTTATGGGCCAGGGGGGTTCCACGCGTCTTGGCGATCAAGACCCGGGCGTGGTCATCTTCCTGGTTGGCCAGCTCCAATAGCAACATGCGTGACACATCGTTGGTGGTAACCTCAGCCGCCTGGGCATAATAGGCTGACGCCTTGATCTCATTCAAAATCGCTGCCTTGAACAGTCGAACGGCCTTTTCCATGGTCTGGTTCCTTTCCGACGCGTTGGCATCTGTGGTGAAAATCACCGATAGACTCCACAATTAAGCCATACTCCAACGCCAATTTCAACTCACTACCGCCATGCGAACAGGGTAATCGCATTTGAAATTGGCATGCTTGAAAAATTGGACCTTGAACCGCGTTTATTTTGCAATACGTCGTTTTTTTGTGATCGGGAAAAAGGGGTGACATGAAAGACTTTATTGGGGATCCGCCCCAAACCCCGCAAGAGCTCTGCCCTTGACCCGCCAGGGAGCCAGCTCCCTGGACCCCGATGCCAAAAAGCGATCATGGCCTCGGGTGTACCAGTTTCAAATGCGATTGCCCTGGGGAGTTCGGGAATGGGGGTTGACGATCCCGCCGAATGAGGCTAACTTGGCACCCGTTGTGGGCGGTTAGCTCAGGGGGAGAGCACTACCTTGACACGGTAGGGGTCAGAGGTTCAAATCCTCTACCGCCCACCATTGAAAACGGAGATTGACGGCCACCCGCAAGGTGGCCTTTTTCGTTTCAGCATCCGAAACGTATCGAACGAGTCATGCAGAAAAGGGCAGCTGTTTGGCGTGATGGCCCAAAATTTGAAGAAGGCAGGGGAACTTTGGGTTGATGCAGAATTTTCTCTGCAATGCGCCACGCTGACGAGGGTACGACTCGCTTTCCGGGTCTGCCAATTTGCTGCCATATCGGTGGAATTTTGCAATTCGACCAGGAGAGTGCGATGAATTTGAATAATTTTCGTATTGGCCATCGCGTCACGGCAGGTGTGGTCGTCCCACTGCTCCTGCTGATCCTGGTTGGAATTTGGAGCTGGACCGCAAGTGATGCGGTATTCCGTGAAGTAAGGGATATTCGTCATGAACGGTTACGCATGGAACTGCTGGCGCAGGATCTGAGCAAAAGCGTGTTCCAGACACGGTACTACATTTCGGAACTGTCCATCAGGGTGGAGCCGGGGGATACCAACATATTCAGTGGGGCCGAGGATTACTATAAAAACTTTCTCGAAGACCTTGGTAAATACAATGAATTCTATAAGAAAACAGACGACAAAAAAACCATGAAATCCATTGCCGAAGTTCGCACGGGCATGGAAAAATTTTACAAACTTGGCAAGGAGATGGTGGAGGCCTTTGTCAACGGGCGCAAAGAAGAAGCTTATGCGGCCAAGGATGCGTTCGACGAAGCTGCCGAGTATCTTGATTTCTACCTGGTGCCTTTGTTGACCCACGAACAGGATCTGGTGTCAGGGGCCATGGATACTCTGGTGTCGAACATGGCCAACTTTAAACGAAAGCTGATGATTGTGATGCTGGTGGCCTTGGTCGTATCCACCCTGATCGGCTGGCTTCTCGTGCGTTCCCTTGTACCCCCGACCTTCGCGATTGCGGAGGCCATGCGCACCGTTTCCGAAGGAAATTTCGGTCATCTTGTACCGATTGTTGGGCGGGATGAGTTGAGTGACATAGCGAAAATTTTCAACCAGACGGTGAAAAAACTGGCCCATAACGCCGTTGTGACCCTGCTGCAATCAGGCAATGTGGGTGCCATCAACCATGAGCAGGTGCGTTTGAACGAAATTCTGGACAAGGACTCTCTGGAAAATATGCGACTCTCCAGGCAAGTCGTGAGCGAAAATGACCTGCTTGATGCGCAGGTGCAACAACTGCAAATGAGCATCAATCAGGCCAGTGACAATATCACTTCCGTGTCCAACGCTATCGACGTGCTCTTTTCCAGAAACATTGTGCCGATTACGGATAATGCTGACGCTGCGTCCGAGAGTGTCAGTACCATTGCCACTGCCGCCGAGCAGATGAGTTCCAATGTTGCCGAAGTGCACGAGAGTCTGCAATTGGTGGAGAGTTCGGTACAGGGTGTGGGTAATGATGTTGGTGTTTTATCCAAGGCCATTCAGGAGGTGCGTCATCGTTGCCAGGACGCTTTCACCCGTTCGAATACCGCCAGCGAGCAAACCAGAAAAACCCTTGAGGTGATGAATGGCCTTATCGGTGGGGCCAACGCAATCGCCAATATGGTGGAAATGATCAATGGCATCTCCGACCAGACCAAAATGTTGGCCTTGAACGCGTCCATCGAAGCCGCCGGAGCGGGTATTGCCGGCAAGGGATTTGCCGTGGTGGCCAACGAGGTCAAGGAGTTGGCACGCCAGACCGCAAGAGTTACCCTGGAGATCGCCAACGTGGCCGAAGGAATCCGGGACAGCGTTCAAGGCGTGGTCGAGGCGACCAATAACCTCAACGGCATGATTGGCACGGTTGCCCAAATCAACGACGAAATTCAGATCAGCATGGACGAACAATCCCGGTCGATAGTCAACATTGTCGACAACATGAACCGTGTCGAAGTCGCCACCATCGATGTAAGAAGCAATGCCGAGCAGTTACTGAGTGCCTCGCAATCGGTAGCGCAATCGGCCACCGTGGCGGCCCAATCCACCCAGAGTATCGCCAATGCCGCCAGAGAAGCCGTATCAGCTGTCACTCTGGTAGCCGAAAACAGCCGTTCCGCGTCCATTCAGGCCGATTCGGTGCGCAACTTTGCCGGCGAAATCTACAGTGCATCGGTACATGTACAAAAAAACATGCTCGTTTCCATGGATCTGACCAACCTGGTCCGCAGCTCGATAGAATACTCAAACCTGCTTGCGCACCATAACCAGATTGCCTGCAACTATCTGGATATCTCGGGTCGTTCAGTGCGTACCGAAAGGGAACTGCCCGATATTCGAGAGATCAAATGCGGTCATCTCCATGTGATGGAAACGCTCCTTCGTGCTTTGCGTGGCAAATCGTCGGGGACGGCAAAGTCGCTGGCAGATGCCCGTAGCTGCTCTCTGGCCGGCACTCTCCTGGCTGATCACCCAGAGGTGTCCAAACTCCATCAAGCCTTCCACGAGCAGTCTGAGCACTGTTTGAAAATGATCTCCGCCCTGACGGGAGACGACAGCAAAGTACGAGAAGAGGTCGCTCCCAAAATCAAGATTCTGGAAGATACCCTGACTGCCTTGTTCGCGGCCGTGGATCAGGCTTGCATAACGGCCTAATACCCATTTGCATCCATCGCGATAACTTCGTTAGCCGCGTCGTTGGATCCTCACCGTACCCAACACGTACTGTCTCGTCGCCTCCTCCTTGCTGCCTCGTTCTCGCATCGACTGCAAATTGGTATGAGGGGATCCGATGGCACCGTCCAGCGCCAAAAACAGCAAAACCAGGCCGACGAAGATCAAGAACAATCCCAGAATCTTGGATCTCGTTCGCATGGCGTTTGATGGTGCGCCGATCAGGTGCCTGCTCAACTCTCCACTGAGCAGCAAACGCTCGAACTGGGCCGGGTGATCACGTTGGAACTCTTCCAATGATTGGGTTCCGGTGAACATGCCGATATCGGGCGGTGGCAGCTTGTCGAAGCGAAAGTGGTTGTTGAAGAAGTGAACGGTGAAAAGGAAAACAATCGCCAGAAAGGCCTCCTGGCCATGGATCAGAATGGCCACATTGAATACCCACCCTTCCAGGTACTTTCCCGCAATATGGGGAAAGGCCAGCACCATCCCACTGCCGCCAATAACAGCCATACCCCAGAAGACTGCCCAGTAGTCAAACTTCTCGAAATAGGTCCAGCGATCGAATTCCGGTTTCGGTCCCCGACCGAGAAACCATAGGAACATATCGCGACAATCGACAAAGTCTTTCTTGTTGGGTAGCAGCGAGTCCGGGCCGAACCAGGCAAAATCCCGATTTCGTAACAGACGCTGCACCGTGTCGACAAGATGGAAGAGAAAGATCCCTGCCATCAGCATGGCTGCAATACGGTGGATCGTCACCATCTCCTTCGCCCCGCCCAACAGACGGGCAACCGGGGGTGCCCAGGCACTGTGGGCGTTGAGGACCGTCATGCCGGTCAACATCAGGCACATCACCGTCAGGGCGAAGAGAAGGTGCGTCACGCGCCAGATTGGAGAGAAGCGGTGCACATGACGGTTTTGTTCCATGCCGAGCGATGACAGATCGATGCGGGGGGAAGGATGGCCTTTTTTACACTCCCGCCATTCACGGTAATACCACAAACCAGAGTGAAGAAGGAAAAAGATGGACACACTCCAAAACAACACACTCATGGCACGGGCGGCAATCCACATCTGAGGATGGCGAACACGATCTGTGGTGTTGGCATGAGGTGTAAAAGTCGCAAAGCCCGCCGTGGCCAAGGGAGTGTCCTGACCATTATGGCATTTTTGACATGTTTTCAAACGATGACGGGGATGGACAGAGGAGTTCGGATCTTTGGAGGATAATATTTTGTGGCTTTCGTGGCAGTCATGGCATTGGGCCGTATGGTGGTAGCCAAGCTGTGTGACCTGACCGTGATAGGATCGACGATATGTGGCAAGGCTTTTTTGGTGACATGCGCCACACATGTCTGAACTGACGATCTTGAATGCGGCCAGATGTGCCCCGGCAATCTCGTGGGTTGTATGACAATCCGTGCAGTTGGCCGATTTTGGATGGCCTTTTTCCTGGAGTTTGCTGCCATGGACCGAAGTTGCGTAGTCTTCCAATGCCTCTTCGTGACATTTTCCGCATAATTTTGGAATCGTCAACCGCCAATTGTCGTAGGCAGGACTGCTTTTGTCTTCCGGTACATTGAAAAAATGGGCATCATGACATTCGTGGCAGGTGGCATTGGGAAAGTTGGGAAAATCCTTGTTGGGCCGTGCGTGGAATGATCTTTGGTGGTTGTCGATATTACGCAGGAGCACTTTCAAACGGGGAGATGCAGAAGACTCTTTCCCGGAGTCTCGCAGCGATTGGGCCAAACGTTTGTGACATGCGGCGCAATCAATCTTTGCCGCTGAACCGATCTGGTGCGGGGGTTGGGGGTTGGTGATGCGGTCGTGACAATCGATGCAGCGCATGCGGGCGTGGACTCCCTGGGCATACGCATCCAGGGGAATGGCCGACAGCAGGCGCTTGGCACTATTTTGGGCATATGGCGAGGTGTCCGGTACTTCGATGGGTCTGCTTCCATCGTGACACTCCAGACACGCCCGATTGTCCGGAACACTCCCTGTCCGAAGATGCGCCGAGGCGTCCACGGAAGCCACCTCAGCCCAAGCGGGGGAGACGGCGTTGATGAACAACAGGCAAAGACCAACCATCACCCCCAACCATTTTCTGCGGTTGGCGAGGATCAGGTCCATGTTGGTCAACGTACTGGTCATTTGAAACGGGTCGTATAACGTATCCCAAAATAGTCTGACGATTGACTCTCTTTCGTGGAAATCACCGTGCCATCCGTTATGGTTCCGTAGGTATAGGGTGAGCCGTCGCTGAATTTCCAGGTCCAGTCATTGGTGCGCCAATATTCATGAGCGTAGTCGAAGCGGAGCGTACCCGGTCCGATGCCCTTGTATTCGATGAAGGTGCCGAAACGGGTCGTTGGGGTGACGATCTCCGGCAAGGGGGTCACACCAGCCGGATAGGCGGGCAGTGCCGAGTTGGGATCGACGGTCACCGTGTCGTTGAAGGAGGCTTTGGATCTGGTAAACTGAAAATGGGTACCCAGTCTGATTTTGTCATTCCATTGATTGCGTACTCCCAAGCCGATGGAACTTCCCTGATCCTTCAAGATTGACATCTTATCCGCTTCATGTGCGTTGGTGGTCATGGTCCAGCGACCGCCATTCTGCCAGGTTTTATTGATGTCGTAAGAGTACCAGGCTGTCAACAGCCAGTTGTCCACAGGGGCGTAATCCACATCCACGGAGTAAAGCTGTGCGTTTCCTTTCTTTTGGCCGTAAGGCACCTGATCCGGACCATAGCGATCGGAAACGTTTTCCACGTTGAACTGGAATCCGAGCCGTTCGAAGGGCCGCCAATCCATGGCAAAACGCAGTTTGTCTCGATCCCGGTCGGCGATGAAGAAGGGATTGATCTTGCCCTGGGCATTGCCCATGATTTTCAAGGAGTCCACATAGGGGGACCCAGTCCGATCTCCATGTTCGAAGCCCAGAGATCCGTTGATGGTTTCAGACATTTGGCGGCGCACCTGCAGTCGGTAGGTTGTCTCATCGATATCGGTGCGCCACGGAACGAACCTTTCATCGTCCAACCCATCGCCATTGCTGTCGCTACCGAAAGGAACCTGACGTTTTTGATCCTTATGTTCGACACCTCCGGTCAGGGCTGATTGATAAGGCAGGCGATAGGTTCCCTCTACCTGGCCGGTTATGGTTCTGATCGAAGCGGGCGTTGAGTGAACCTGGGCCAGGGGAGTGCTGACCACGAGCCATGGCGGAGTTCTGTCATCTTCGTCATGGTAGCGCAGCTTGCTCGTGATGCTGAAATCAGACAAAGGCTTTGTGGTCAATCCCAGTTGCACCAGAGTGGTGTCAACCCGGCCTTGCAGGCTGGAAGGGGCGGCAGCAAGGGATAAACCACTGACATCTTTTGTGGGAAGATGCTCATTTTGCAGGGCACGACCGTAAGACACCTTGAACGTGGTGCGCGTCTCCGACGTAAAATTGTAACCGCCGCTCAGGAATACCTGATGGGCTTCATTGTTCATCGGCAGGCTCAGGTAGGTGTGGTTGGACAAAATTGAGGGGTTGTCCCCTTTGACTATGGTATCCACCAGGGAATTTTCATTTTTGAACCAACTGCCGCTATACCCCCCCAACAATTGCCAGCTTTTTCCAACGTAGCCAATGGTAGGTTCCAGTTGGCGCATGGTCCAATCGATGGGCTCCAGTGCAAACTCGTTGGCACCGCCCCGTCCCCATTGCCGGGTGCCCTCTTTGGTTTCATTTCTGAAGTTCAGGTTGAGTTTGATGTTTCTGTTGAGGGTACGGAACGTATTGACGGCGAATCGATCTCTTTCCGTCTTGATCTGGTACGTTGCCCCATCACCGGAGGTTGAGGTTTTCGGAATGACCAGACTGGCGGTGCCAAGTCCCTCGGTCTTGGAGTTGACCGTGTAGGGGGCCAGGCGGGGGGTTTCATTGTAGTCGACACGAACTCCCCACTCTCCCTGTTTTTCAAAACCAAGCCTGATGTCTCTGTTTTCATTCAGTCCCAGGTTGCGACCCTGGGCAATGTTCCAGGTTCCTGTTGCGTCATTCCGCCTGATGAATCGACCCTCCAGGAGCAGCAATCCCCCGGTGTGGTTTTGACCGTCGAACATGCCAAACTTTTGCCGACTCCCATCCAGGTAGCCAAGTCCAACCGAGATGGAGCTTTCAGGTGTTGTATAGGGAGCTGCGGCAGGACACATGCCCCAGGGAGCGCTCTGGTTTTCCGTTTTTTCTTCTTCCGCCCACGCGATGCCCGATCCCAAAAGAAAAGCGGCGACGCAGGTCCAGCAGATTGATGCATTTCCGGTCATGCGCATGTTTCCTGTTCTCCCAGAAAAATCCATCAGCGTTGAAAACGTCCAGATCTTGTCGAGTTTTCAGTGCTGTTGCTGCCATGAATATTGATGTGACACTTCAGGCACCCACGCGCCACGGATCCGAGTGTTGCCGGACTCAAGGTGCGAGAACCGGGCAACCCCGCTACCTGACCACGATGGCTGGTGTCGCTATGGCAATTTTGACACAGATAAGGGGTGCGATGGTTGAGCAAATCAGCCACGATAGTCCCGTGGGGGTTGTGGCAGATCAGGCAATTTTCCGCAACCGGCGGATGGTTGTGCAAAAAAGGTCCACGTTTCTCCATGTGACACTGGTAGCATGTTTCGTTGACACTGTCCCACCGCAGGGATTTGTGTCCGGCGGAGCCGTGGGGATTGTGGCAGCTGGAGCAAACCATTTTTCCTTCGGGAACGGGATGGTGTGAAGGGCGGTTGAACAGGACTCTCTGGGTTTTGTGGCAACCAAAGCAGACATTGGGTTGGCTTTGCATGTCCAGTACCCGGTCATGGTCGGTATGAATTTCGTGACAGCTGGTACAGGCCACATCCCGGGTGGAATGGGCAGTGTCGGACCAAAACATGAGCTTGTCCCCCTGATGGCAGGCGATGCAGACCTTGTTGATGGTCTCAGCCGGGGTACCGGAGGTTTTAAAGTTGCCGAAATCTTCGTCGATGCGGGCGTCAGGTCGGATTTTGGGGGATCGCCGTCCGTAGGTGACATCCGGTTTGGGACGTCTCTCCTGCCCGGGCTCTTTTTTCAAATGTTCCCGGCTGGCGCCATGGCAGCTGGTGCAGGTTGGGGTGCGGTTGTCTGCCAGGGTGCCATGTTTGGTTTTTCCGATGGACAGCAGCGTGGTGGAGTCTTCCTCATCGTGGCAATAGGTACACTCGGCATCCGCACGCAACACGGTATCCTGCCGTACCTTTTTGACATCCTTGACACCTTCATCGGCGGCGGCCGGAAGGGTGTGCATCAGGACGGCGAGACCGCAGCACACGATCAGCACATAGCGCAACATCTCCAGGTTTCCTCCTTATTCCAATTCCAGATCAAGCGTCTGCTTCGTTGACTGCCTTGCTCACTCCTCGCCGTACCCAACACGTACTGTCTCGTCGCTCACTTGTTGTCGCCTCGCATCCATCTTGATCTGGAATTGGAATTATCCGCAGCAGCCTTGGCTTGTCTCCATGGCCATGAACCACAAACAGACTACAATGACAGGATCCAACGAATGAATTCCTTGAGTTGTTCGGGATTGTCAAAATCGGTCTTCTTGTGATTCTCCTCCGTACCATCTTCGAGTTTGACTTTGGGAGTCGTGGTCAGATGTTTGACCAGCTTCTCTTCTGCCTGGGCGTCACCCTTGTACTTTTTCGAAACTTTGGCGTACGAAGGGCCATTCTTTGATTTTTGCACGGAATGGCACTTGGTGCAGTCATTGCGTTTCAGCACTTCGAGGGCTGTTGCGGCGTCCATTTCCGCTCTGGCCGTTTTTGCCATGATGCCGGCACCGAAAACGATGCACATGGCCAGCACAGGCAGCGGATGGCCAAGAAACCCTGATCTGGATGGTGTCTCTAAGTTCATGTCGTTATTTACCGTGGAAGCCGAACTTGGTCGTGTTCCTTGTGTTCCGGAGTGGACGTGGCCGAGTACGCTCATGTTGCGGATTGTGTGAGCCCTTGATCATTGAAACCAAAAAGCATATCCTCGCACGGGTGCGCGGTTGTCCTGGGGAAGGCATGCGAGGGGGCATCCATGGTGCTGTTTCACGACTGCCCCGCAGATATCCTGCACCCGAGGGTTTGAGCCGCCCAAGATGCCAAATATTCCGGAGCGCGGTCAAGGTTCATCGGAAAAAGCGCTTCCGGCAAGGTGATATGAGCCATGAACCATGCCATACCGTTTGACACCCTGGCCTTTGTGAAGGAATTGGAGACCGCTGGCGTCCCGCCCGCTCAGGCCGAGGCCCAGGCGAACGCCTTGTCCAGGGTTCTCCAAAAGGTGGATGCAAACTTTCAGGAGGGGCTGGCAACGAAACGCGACGTTGCGGAGGTGCGCCTGGAAATTGAAAAAGTGCGCAAGGAAATATCCGACTCAAGGTCCGAAACCATCAAATGGATGGTCGGTATGTTCGCTGCCCAGACCGCGCTTGTCATCGGTGCCATGTTCGCCATGGTCAAGATGAACCAGCCTGCACCTGCCGCCCATACCCCCTCTCCTGCCAGCCAGGAGATACGCTTGCCAGCCGTTCCACCGCAGCCATCAGGGATGCAACCCCCAAGGTGACGTCACCTCCCCCTGGCTGTCCAACTGTGAAAAAGGGTGTTGTGCAGGCACCCGTGCCTGCTCCATGACAAGACCAGCTCCTGCCGGAGCTGAAAAGGTGGGTGGAAATCAGCGCCGGTGGTAGAACCCTCCGCCGCCGGGTCCACGTCGCACCCGCGTCTGCAAGCTGCGATCGTGCAAAACCTCGGCAGGAATTTCCTGCAGAAAGCGGGAGGGGCGTCCTACCACTAGGTGGTTGAACAGCCAGCGTCGCCGGGCATAGGTCAGGTAGAGTTTCTCTTTGGCGCGGGTCATGCCCACATAGGCGAGACGCCGCTCCTCCTCCAGACCGGCAGGGGCTTCCAGGGAGAGCTTGTGCGGCAGGAGTTCCTCCTCCATCCCCGCGAGAAACACCACGGCAAATTCCAGGCCTTTGGCGGCGTGCAGGGTGGAAATCAAAACCCGTTCGCCGGTTTCGGGGGTATCGGCGTGTTCCATCATGTCGGCGATCAGGGCGGCGTCTTCGAGAAAGGTGGTCAAATCCTTGCGTCGGCCCAGCTCATTTTTCAACTCCTGGAGATTTTCCAGTTTATCGGTACGGCGCTCGTCCCGATCGAGGGCGTGGATGTAACCCGACTCAAGCAGGAGAAACTCAAGTGTTTTGACGGGCGGCTCTTCGGCCTGACGGCTGCGGGCGGCCATGATCAAACCGACGAACTCCTGCAGGGGCTTTTTGCTCCTGGTCGCGAGGGTAGTGCCGCTTTCAAGCAGGTACACCGCCGCATCCAGGAGGGATCCGCCCTGCTCTCCGGCTGTGACCTGGATGGTTTCCAGGGCCACGGCTCCCAACCCCCGAGGCGGCACGTTGAGGATGCGTTCAAAGGCGAGGTTGTCTTTGCCGGAGTGGACCAGACGCAGATAGGCCATGGCATCCCTGACCTCGGCCCGATCCATGAAGCGCAAACCGCCCACAATCTGGTAGGGAATGGTGCGCTGCATCAAGGCCTCTTCCATGGCCCGGGTCTGGTGGCTGGTACGCACCAGAATGGCAAAACGGTTGTACTCCTGGTTGCGGGCCTGGTCGCTGATCTCCGTGGCGATGAACCGGGCTTCATCTTCGCTGTCCTCGGCGGCATACTTGACCACTTTGGTGCCATCGCTGCCGGAGGTCCAGAGGGTCTTGGCCATGCGCCCGGTGTTGTGATGGATCAGGGAGCTGGCCGCCTGGAGAATATGTCCCGTCGAGCGATAGTTTTGTTCGAGGCGAACGACCTGGGTCTCCGGATAATCTTCACTGAAGCGCAAAATATTATCGAGACGCGCTCCGCGCCAGCTGTAGATCGATTGATCATCGTCGCCGACCACGCACAGGTTGCGATGTTGCGCCGACAGCTGCATCAGCCAACGATATTGCACCAGATTGGTGTCTTGATACTCATCGACCAGAACCTGGCGAAAGCGGGTACGATAGCCCTCCAGGATGGCCGGTTCCCTCTGCCACAAGACGAGACAATGGCGCAGCAGATCGCCAAAATCCATGCAGTTGCTGCGGCGCAGTTCATCCTGATAGGCACGGAAAAAAGAGCGGACCCCTTCCAGGTCACGGGGGTTGCGCACCTGATTTTCGCCTATCTCATCGGGGCCCAGGGCGTCGTCTTTCCAGCGGGAGAAAGAGTTGGCGAGCCGATCGTTGGTCCAGTAGCTGCTCTTGTAGTCCAACTGGTCGATCATGCCCTTGATCAGGCGCTTTTGGTCGGCAGTGTCGAGAATGGTGAAATCACTGCTGAAACCAAGTGTCTCTGCATGCGCCCGCAACATGCGCGCCGCCAGGGCATGAAAAGTCCCGATCCACAGGCGTCCGCTGTGCCAGGGGCCGTGGTCGGCGAGCAGTTGCGCGACCCGGTCACGCATCTGCCGGGCGGCCTTGTTGGTGAAGGTGACCGCCAGGATCTCTTCGGCGCGACAGGCTCCGTCCATCACCAGCCAGGCAAGGCGCCGGGTCAGAACCCGGGTTTTGCCGGAGCCGGCGCCGGCCAGGATCATCAACGGACCCTCGCGGACCAGGACAGCCGCGCGCTGGGGAGGGTTGAGACCGGCCAGAAGGGGGTGATCGTGCGAGACGGAGTCGGGTTGGCTATCCATGGTTTGGAGGATCTCTCCCTGTGAAGTGGAGAATAAGGCCCTGGCAAGGGCCTGTCGATAATGGGGTCCAGGGGGCTGGCTCCCTGGCAGGTCCAGGACGGAGTCCTGGTGGGGTTTGGGGCGAAGCCCCAATAAAGTCTTTCATGTCAATATTTTTTTCGACCACAAAAGAGCGATGTGTCTCAAAGCAGACCCGATTCAAGGGGTCCCTCTCGAAACAACGATCAAGGCCAAAAATGCCATGCCTGCACATGGACAGAGCCCGATCAACGCCAGGACTCGCTTTGGCCGGATTCACGGTCCATGAGGGCCGTGTTGTAGGCCCGGATCACGTCGTGATTGGTCAATACGCCCAAGACCTGGGATGGATCGTTCTGGGAGATCACCACCACCTGTTCGATCCCCTCGGTACCCATCTGGCGAAAGGTCTCGAACAGATCATCGGTGGGCAGGGCGGTGAGAATTTTTTGCATGGGAATGTCACGTACCAGGAGCAGATATTCCAAATCCTCCTGCAACGTGACGCCACGCATCTCCCGGAAGGAGAGGGTTCCCTTGATTGCGCCACTCCCATCCTTGACCAGGAAGAACTCCTCCCGGGATTGATGGATCATCTCCTTGATCCGGTGAAGGGTCGTGGTATCGGCCACGATGGGGCAGGAACGACGCATGATCGCCCCCACGGGAATGTCCCGCAACAGGTTCGACTCGCGATGGGAGTGGAGATTGATATCCTTGCGGCTCAAGGCACGGGTGAAAACCGAATGGTGATAAATCTGGTTGATGAGCAGCGAGGCGACGATCGATGAGACCATCAGGGACAACATGATCCTGTAGTCGCGGGTCAGCTCGAACAGGACCAGAATGGAGGTGATGGGCGCCCCCAACACCGAGGCACACATGGCGCCCATTCCCACCAGGGAGTAGGCACCGGGACCAGCGGAAAGGGCCGGGAAAAGGGAGTGGGCATATGTGCCATATGCCCCGCCCACCATGGCTCCCAGAAACAGGCTGGGGGTAAACACCCCACCGGAAAAACCACTGCCCAGGGTGATGGCCGTGGCCACGATCTTGATGAAAACCAGGGTGAGCATCACCATGCCGGGCATCTCTTCCTGAAGGGCATGGTTCATGGTGTCATAGCCGACCCCCATGATCTGGGGATACATCAGGGCGATGAGACCGACCATCAGGCCGCCCAGCATCGGCTTGAAGTAGATGGGAACAGAGATCTTGGCGATCCAGTCTTCCGTCTTGAACAGGGTGTGCATGAACAGAATGCCTGTCAAACCACAGACCAGACCCAGTCCGACATAGGCGGGTATCTCCCAGACGGAGACCAGGGTGTAGTGGGGAACGACAAAGGCCGGAAAATCACCCAGATGGACGCGGGCCACCACCGTGGCGATCACGGCGGAAAGGACGATGGGCGAAAAGGTGGTCAGGCCATAATCGCCCATGATCACCTCCAGGGAGAACATCACCCCGGCGATGGGGGCGTTGAAAGAGGCGGCGATGCCCGCTGCCACTCCACAACCGACCATCGTGCGCATATGCTTGGTGGTCATGTTCAGATAGCCGCCAAACCAGGAGGCGATGGTCGCTCCCAGATGGACCACAGGTCCTTCGCGCCCCACCGATCCGCCACTGCCGATGGAAAGGGCACAAGCCACAATTTTTCCCAGGCCATCTTTTGCATTGATCTTGCCGCCGCGCAAAGCGACAGCCGCCATCACTTCCGGAACGCCATCGCCCCGGGCGCCGGGCAAAAGAAAATGCACCAGGGGGCCAATGATCAACCCCCCCACCGCCGGCATCAGCAGAATGTGCCACCAGGAGAGCCCCTCCAGGATGGTCACGACATCCTCGTCGCCGCTGCCCATGAAAATAAATTGAAAAAAATCGATGAGACGACGAAACAAAATCGCTCCGTAACCCACCATAATGCCAATAAAAACAGCTATACCCGAGAGGGTGATCTGTTCGTTGACACCCAGTCGCTTGAGAAAATTCAGCATGGATCGCTTATTCTGTGGCCGGTTTTGGTCGATCAGAAGTGACAGGGAATGCAGATTTCATACTAATCCGGGGTGAACCCTCCCACAAGCAGGATTCCACCCCCCCGACGGAGAAACCAGACAATGGAAATTCGTTCCATGCCCCAGGTGGCCCTGGATCCCATGCCCAAAGCGGTTCAGGGTAGCGCCACCGATTTGACGGTCCTCAATGAATCACGCGCCCAGGTTGTGCAGGATTCTGTCTCCATTTCCACCACGGGGACGTTGCGTTCGCTCCAGTATGTGGAAAAAGAGATCAAGGCCAATCTGTCGCGCCTCTTCATGAAGGAGGTTTTCGGCAGCCGGTCGGAGTCGATTTCACCCGAGGATCTGGTCAATACCTCCGATGAGGATCAATCCCTCTTCGCCCAACCCGGAACCACGGCCTCGGCCACGTCCGACCAGGCAGCTGCTCCTCCCTCTCCCACCAGTGAGGAGGTGCAGGAAAAAACCGTGACTTCATGACGGGGTGGTCTATTGTTTCAAAATGGGTTGGCCTGCTCCCGTTCAGGCCGCCCCGGGCATGCCGGGGGAACGGTGCCTGGACGGGATTTTTATTGGAAAATCGTAACTGCCCAGGTAGCAGGGCAATCGCATTTGAAACTGACACGCCCGAGG
>JADGCJ010000060.1 GCA_015229045.1 Magnetococcales bacterium | reverse complement strand
CCCCACCAGGACTCCGTCCTGGACCTGCCAGGGAGCCAGCCCCCTGGACCCCGTTGGCGGGTTCCTGCCCAAACCAGGGGTAAAGAGACGACATATTCCGAAATAGATTTGTTTTATCTTTGTTTTATCTTTGTTTTTGGAGAGTTTTCCCCATGCCCACCATCCAACGTGCCCTGATCAGCGTCTCCGACAAATCCGGTCTGACGGAATTTTGTCGAGGGCTTGCCGAGATGAACGTCCAGATTCTCTCCACTGGCGGCACAGCCCGTATGCTGGAGACCCAGGGCATACCCGTCACCGACGTGGCCAGCCATACCGGCTTTCCTGAAATGCTCGACGGACGGGTCAAGACCCTCCATCCGAAGATTCACGGTGGCCTCCTGGGGCTGCGCGACAATGCGGAACACCTGCGCCAGATGGCGGAACAGGAGATTGTTCCCATCGATCTGGTGGTGGTCAATCTCTACCCTTTTGAGCAGACCGTGGCGCGTCTGGGGTGTTCCCTGGCCGAGGCGATTGAAAATATTGATATTGGCGGACCAGCCATGCTGCGATCGGCGGCGAAGAACTACCGCTTCGTGACCGTAGTGACCGATCCCGCCGATTATGCACCACTCCTGGCTGAAATGCGTACCCACGCAGGGTCCATCTCCGAAAAGACCAACGCTACCCTGGCTCGCAAGGTGTTTGCCCGCACGGCCGCCTACGATGCCGCCATTTCCAATTGGCTCTCTTCCCTGGATGACAACAGCTCTCCGCAACTTTTTCCTGCCACCCTGACAGTGCAGTATCACCAGGTCCAGGAGATGCGTTATGGCGAAAATCCCCATCAACGTGCCGCCTTCTATGTCGAACGCGGCGTGACCGAGCCTTCGGTTGCCAACGCCTTGTCTCTCCAGGGCAAGCCCCTCTCCTTCAACAACATCAACGACGCCAATGGGGCCTTTGAGCTGGTCAAGGAGTTCAGCGCACCCACGGCTGTGGTGGTCAAACACACCAATCCTTGCGGTGTCGCCACCGATGACGACCTGCTGGCCGCCTATCGGAAGGCGCGTGATACCGATCCCATCTCTGCTTTTGGCGGCATTCTTGCTTTCAACCGTCCGGTTATGGCGAGTCTGGCCCGGGAGATAGCCACCACCTTCGTCGAAGCGGTCATTGCCCCGGGGTTTGACCCCGATGCCAGAAAAATCTTTGCCGACAAGAAAAATCTTCGCTTGTTGCAGGCACCGGATCTGGCCTCCGGGGGAGTCGATGGCCGGGCGCTGGATTTGAAACGGGTCGTGGGCGGCATGCTGGTGCAGCAACGCGATCTGGCCCCTGTCGATCCCAACGCCCTCAAGGTGGTCACCCGGCGCTCCCCCACGCCGGCGGAGATGGAGGATCTTCTGTTTGCCTGGAAAATTGCCAAACATGTCAAATCCAATGCTATTGTTTACGCCAGGGCGCTTTGTACCGTTGGCGTGGGGGCCGGACAGATGAGCCGGGTGGATGCCTCCCGTATCGCTGTCTGGAAAGCCAAAGAGGCTGCCGGCAACGCCGGGCGTACAGACAATCCCGTGGCTGGCACGGTGCTGGCATCGGATGCTTTTTTCCCCTTCCGGGATGGCGTCGATGCCGCCGCCGCCGCAGGTGCCCGGGCCGTGATCCAGCCGGGAGGCTCGGTTCGCGATGAGGAGGTCATCGCCGCCGCCAACGAACATGATATGGCCATGCTTTTCACGGGTATCCGCCATTTTCGGCACTAAACTGCATTGCTTCAACCCGACGTCAGGAGCATCAAACCATGAGTATACGAAGTGTGGCACCTCTCTTCGTGGCTGCCCTGGTTATTTTCGGTACCGTAACAACGGCCCAGGCTGACGAGGCGCAATACAAGGAGTGGCTGCAAAAACGGGATCGGTATGCCTCCCTCGTTGCCTCTGCCAAAGGTGATACCTATGCCATGATCGACATGGGTGATTGTTATGTGCGTCCCGATCCCTGGTGCGGTCAGGATATCACCGCCGGGACCAATCTTTGGCTGAAGGCCGTTGCCAAGGGGGAGTATTGGCTTCTCGAACGGCTGATCATGGCCCTTGCCGAAGGAGAGGGCGTCAGTCAATTCTCTCCCTGGCAGTTGAGGTGGGATCCTCTTTGCAACGTGGCTGGCCTGGTAAGGGAAAAATTTCAGGAGCACGCCATCAGCGGCAAAGCCAAATCCTACCTTGGCTTGTGTTTTTTGGCCGGTCGTCTCGGGGTGTTGAAAAAGGATACCCTCTACGGTACCGAACTCCTTGATTGGGCTGCCAGCAATGATCATCAAGTCGATGCAGCTGCCATCCTGAGTGACATTTTCCATTATGGTCGTTATGGCATTGCCATCAACGTGCCCAAGTCCGAATACTATGCCAGGCTTGCGGCAATCAATCGCGAGATTGCAGAAGCAGACGGTCGTATCCAAACGCAGGCGGCCAATCGCGAACAGGCCCCATCGCTCGATTCCATTCAGGCTGTGGCCAGTCGCGAGCAGCTGCCGTCGTCCGCCCCTGCCCAGACCGTCGATGATTGGGGAGCCAACCGTCCCACATTGAAATAAAGGGAGGTGAGCCGCCTGTCGACGAAGCGCACAATGATCGGGGGGGGGATTGGCTGTCTATCACGGAGAGGAAGGTCAATCATGAAAAAAAATGTTGGTGGCATGGATCGTCTGCTGCGCATCGTTGCAGGTATCGTCCTGATCGCCCTGGTGTTCGTGGGGCCTCAAACAGTCTGGGGATGGATCGGTGTGGTGCCGCTGCTGACCGGGGTGGTCAATTTTTGCCCCGCGTACACGCTGTTCGGAATCAGTACCTGCCAGGTCGACGGGTGAGGAGAGGGCCTGCCAAGGGGGTCCAGGGGGCTGGCGACCGGACAGGTCCAGGACGGAGTCCCGGTGGGGTTTGGGGCGAAGCCCCGACAAAGGCTTTCATGTCCAGGCCTTTCTTGAGGGGGTACTGGATGGCTGTGTTCGGGAAAAAATGTTGGCATGAAAGACTTCATTGGGGCTTCGCCCCAAACCCCACCGGGGCTTCGCCCCGGACCCCACCAGGAGGAAGGGCACAGCCCTTCCTCCTGGACCTCCATCCCAGTCTTTCAAACATTAAAAATGATGTACCCCGAAATGGGTTTGGTTCGACGTTTTTCAAAAATGCCGCAACCTGAGAGCGTTGGTAACGACAGTCACGCTGGAAAAAGCCATGGCCCCGGCAGCCAAAACAGGGGAAAGCATGATGCCAAACCAGGGAAACCATACCCCTGCTGCCAACGGAATCAGAATGATGTTGTAGGCAAAAGCCCAAAAAAGGTTTTGTTGAATGTTGCGCAAAGTGGCCCGGGAGAGCCGGATGGCAGCGGCGACATCCCGGGGGTCGTTGTGCATGAGGGTCATGTCGGCGGCGGCCATGGCCACATCGGTGCCGGCCCCCATGGCCATGCCGACATGGGCGCGAGCCAGAGCCGGGGCATCATTGATGCCATCGCCCACCATGGCCACGATGTGCCCTTCCCGCTGAAGTTTTTCAATCTCGGCAGTTTTGTGTTCCGGAAGCAGCTCTGCGCGCACTTCATCGATCCCCAACACGGCGGCGATGGTTTGCGCTGTGCGGTGATTGTCGCCGGTGAGCATGATGACCCGGATGCCCATGGCCTGCAGAGATGCCACGGCTTCCCGACTCTCCGTCCGCACAGTGTCAGCGACGCCGATCACACCTGCCAGCTGGCCGTCAACAGCCACCAGCAAGGTTGATTTTCCGGCGGCTTCCAGTTCCGTGGCGATGGGTTCTCCAGGCGTGGCATCCACGTCACAACCAGCCAGCAACCGCCGGGTGCCAACCAGAATGGTGTGCTCCCCGACTTTGGCTCGCACCCCCTGGCCGGGTATCGCCTCGAACGATTCAGGGGTGACCCAGGCGATTTTACGTGTCTCGGCTGCGGTCATCACGGCCTGGGCTACCGGGTGTTCCGAGCGGCTCTCCGCGCTGGCCACCAGGGCCAGGGTGGCATCGGAGCCGGTCCAATCGGTCAGGGAGGGCTGGCCACGGGTCAGGGTGCCGGTTTTGTCAAACACCACCACGTCGACCTTATGGGCGGTCTCCAGGGACTCTCCATCCCGGATGAGAATGCCCTTTTCTGCGCCCCGTCCGGTTCCCACCATAATCGAGGTGGGGGTGGCCAGACCCAGGGCACAGGGACAGGCGATGATCAATACGGCAATAAAATTGGACAACGCATGGTTGATTGCTGGGGGGGGGCCGAACCAAAACCACGACAAAAAGGTGATGACGGCCATGGTCATCACCACCGGGACGAATACTCCCGCGACCCGATCGGCCAGGCGGGCAATGGGCGGTTTGGATCCCTGAGCCCGGCGCACCATGGCGACGATATGAGCCAGAACCGTTTCCCGCCCGACCTTTTCGGCCTCGAAGGTGAAGGTTCCGGTCCGGTTGAGGGTGCCGCCGATGACCGGATCTCCGCTGGAACGGGTCACCGGCATCGATTCGCCGGTCAGCATGGATTCGTCGATGCTGGAGAAGCCATCGATGATGCGGCCATCGACGGGTATTTTTTCACCGGGTCGCACCACCACCTTTTCGCCGGGAACCACCGCTGCCAGAGGGATCTCCTCCTCTTTTCCCTTGCGGATCACCCGGACGCTCTGCGGGACCAGTCCCATGAGGCCGCGCAAGGCCAGAGAGGTACGCCCTTTGGCCCGGGCTTCCAGAAAGCGCCCCAGCAGGATCAGGACGATGATCATGCCCGAGGTGTCAAAATAGACCTCCGTCGACAAGCCCTCTCCCTGAAACAGATCCGGGAGCAGTAAAACGAGCAGGGAGTAGATATAGGCGCTGAAAGTGCCGATGCTTACCAGGGTGTGCATGTTGGCGCTGCCGTGCCGACCGGCGGCCAGGGCGTTGGCATGAAACCGGCTCCCGGCCCAGAACTGGATTGGTGTGACCAGCAATCCTTGCAACCAGAAATTGACGGTGTTGGGCATGCCCAGCCATGGATCGAGACCCAGCATGTGTCCATGGGCCAGGAGCATGGCCACTGTCGCCAGGAGTCCCCCCACCCGCAGACGGTGACGCAGATCCTGGTACTCCTGCTGCTGCTCTTTTTCCAACTGCTCCATCGGGTCATCGGTTTTTTCCAGCCGCACCAGACGAAACCCTTTTCTGGCCACCGCCTGGCCCAGGGTGCCATAGGTGGTGGGTGGCGAGCGATAGGTCACCGTGGCTGTCGCCTCGGCGAGATTGACGCTGGCCTCAAGTACCCCGTCCACCTCCTGCAAGGCTGTTTCGGTACGGCGCACGCATGCGGCGCAGGAGAGTCCTTCCATCCGAAAGGTTTCCTGGACTGTAGAGGCCGGAGTGGTCATGGGTGTTACCTCAACGGGCATGAACATGTTGAACTGAATCTGTTTCAGAATGCGTGATTTTTTTTGTAACCATTCAGCACCCGGCAACGAATCGGGGTCCAGGGGGCTGGCTCCCTGGCAGGTCCAGGACAGAGTCCTGGCAGGTCCAGGACAGAGTCCTGGCAGGTCCAGGACAGAGTCCTGGCAGGTCCAGGACAGAGTCCTGGTGGGGTTCGGGGCGAAGCCCTGACAAAGGCTTTCATGTCCAGGCCTTTCTTGAGGGGGTACTGAATAGTTGCCACAGGAGAAATTGCCTTTTACCTGGACCAGGGAAGTCGGTACCATGAGGGCAGCGGACTCAAGTCAGCCATCTGAGGAATTCAGGGGACACAGGGTTTGGTTGCCAACGGGGATCAGAGAGGGAAGAGTTTATGGCCAAGAAAGTCGGAACGCTGGAAGAGGCCCAGGCACTGGTCGATGCCTTGTATCGCAAGGCCGAGGAGACCAATCGGGAGCTTGAGCAGGCAATTCAGCATGCGCGCAGCAATTTTGCTGTGATCGAGAAGCTGGCCGTCTCCAGCCAGGAGATTGGCAAAGCGGTCAAAGTGATTAAAAATATTGCCGGACAAACCAACATGTTGGCCCTGAATGCCTCCATCGAGGCCGCCGGTGCGGGCGAGGCGGGAAAGGGGTTCGCTGTCGTTGCCAACGAAGTCAAGGATCTCTCCCGGCAGACTGCCGAGGCCACCAACATGATCGCCGAAAGGGTCGACGAAATTCAATCCAACGCCTCGGAAGCCACGAGTACCGCCCGGGAGATGATCCAAAGCATCCAGAGAATCAGTACCGCCAACAGCGAAATTTTTCAAACGGCCGGCATTGGTCTGGGTACGAGCGGGGGAATGGAATAGGTCGATCGGGGGGTGAGCTTTGTCTGACGGTTTGCCAGAAGGGGTAGGGGAATGAACCCTGAAATGAAGGATTTGATTCTCCAGGCTGCGGAAGATTCGGTCATGGAGATCGTCAACACCATGTTGTTTGTGGATGTGACGCCCGGCCAGGGGGTGGCCAAACCCTCCGACGTTCCTCATGTGGCGGCCCGGGCCGAGGCATCGGCCATGGTGGGGATGAATGGCGGATTCAATGGCGGGGTGCGGTTGGTGACCTCCAACAAGGTGGCGCGGGTACTGGCGGGCGCCCTCTCCGGCGAGGGGTACCGCACCCTGACGGATGAGGCCAGGGATGGTTTTGCCGAGCTTGGCAACATGATCTCCGGTGGCATCCAGACGCGCATGGAGGGGTTTGCCAATTGCGGCCAGATCAACCTCACGCCGCCCACGGTGATCGTTGGCGCCGATTATGAGGTGGATTACCGAAGCCATCTGGAGAGTGTCCGGAAATTTTTTCGTCTGCAGGATGAGCCTTTCTTTGTCGAGGTCTTTTACCAGGTCGACAAGGACGCCCTGGTCAACGTGATGTTGAGCGAAGAGCTGGCTCGGGATATTGACACCCTGAGCAAGAGACTGGCGGGTGGCACCCGGGCCGAGGTGATCGGTTGGCTGGTGCAGCGTGCCTTGAAGGGTTGAAGCTGTTTCATTGTGAAAGTCGCGCAGCGACTCTTAGACCCTCATTTCTTTTTGTTGGTTGGGGTGGCCGGTTTGGCATCGTTCAGGAGGTCCGTGTTCGAGTAGACGGTCTCCCTGCGGCTGGGGGGTGGCGGGGCAGGGGGGGCGTCCAGGGCAAGATCATCCTCTACGCTTTTTGCTGGAACTTCGGTCGTGGTTGTGTTTTGCAAGGGTGTCCAGGAGGCTGCCGCAGGATTGGGCGGTGACTCCCTGAGTCGGCTTTCGCCTTCGAAGAAGCTGCCGCGTTCGATCACCATGACCGTCGA
The DNA here is from genome assembly GCA_015229045.1 of Magnetococcales bacterium. The sequence continues at coordinate 11,386 of JADGCJ010000060.1, read as the reverse complement.
ATGAATCTGTCCGGTGACATTGCCGCCGGCAAGGATCTCGATCTCTTCGCACTCTGCCTGACCGTGGAAGTGGCCTTGCGCCACGAGCTTTCTGGCATTGATCTTCCCTTCGACCCGTCCTGTTTTGCCAACGATGACCAGGCCCTCCGAGATGATCTGGCCCTCGAAGTCGCCGTCTACCTGCAATCTGCCACGAATATTGATCTCTCCCTTCACTCTGGTGCCGGGCGCGATCACCGTTGCGTCCGACGCATCACCGGCCCCTGGCTCGAACAGGGGTGTGTGGGGCTGGCTGCCGGAATCGGCGGCAAAGCTTGTGCTGTCGGATCGGTCGATCCTGGATTGAATATCTTTGTTCTTATTTGAAAAAAACATTCATCTACCCTTCCTTGAACACAATGCCGTGATGGGTCACGCCGCCACACTTCCCCGGATCTTGATACATGACGCCGACAAAAAAGGAAAGAGAGTTCCTTGGGTTAAGGGGAAGAGAGGCGTGGGGGAGCGGGCAGGGGATTGATCCAAACGACAAAATATTGGCAAAAAGTGCCAACAGGTCGTCGGGGAGCGGAGAGACCCTCTGTTTTGGTTCCTGGTGGCGGGTCGTTCGCTATTGGCAAGGAAATTGCGTATCAGGTGCCATGGACCGGGTTCCCCGCAGGACGTGGGGATTGACCGGAGGCGGATGGCCAACAGATGAACCTGAACCGAACGCTGTTGGTCTGACATCCAAGGAGGGAGAAGAGACCTGTGACCGTGCATGAACTGCAAGAAATCGCGGGACGTTTGTATGGAGAAGGCCTGATACCACCTGTTTACATTCGTGCCCTGGCCAAAGATCTGCAAACGTCGCAAGCCAACGTGCGCGACTGGTGGCATGGCTCTGGACAAGGTATTCCATCCTGTACCAGGGGAACTCTGGAAAAACTCCAGACGCAAAGGGGACGTCTCCAGTAGTCCCCAATCAATCGACAAATCAATAAGCGAACAAGCTGATGGTCATGAATCCTCCCGTTGCTGCCGGGTTGCGGGGGGGAGATTGTTTCTGGGCAGCCCCGTCGGTTGTTTGGACGGGGCTTTTTTTTGATCTCTATCTCTTGGGTCACGTTGGGTTGCTGGCGATTGTAAATCTTGGCACGATAATTTCATACAATCAGGCAAAGCCGGTGTGCAGGGGATGCACGACTGTCGAGGTCTCAGGGATGAGAAAGAGACTCATGCTTTTCACCATGAAAGTCGCGTAACGGCTCGCGTGGTTGGAGGGTGGAGGGAGGTTGTCCCCCATCCGGGCAGGTTAGGGGAGTGATGGCGATGAAATGGCAAGAGTGGCTGCGTCTGTGGTTGCTGCATATTCCTGGTGGAGTTTTGGTCTACTGGGTGACGATGCAACCCGTGTTGATGATGATTCAGCGCCATGGCCTGCATCACTGAACTCCTCTGTGGGGCGCATGGATTGCCGCCCCTGGCGTTCCAGGGAAGGAACGCCGCAGGTTGGTCGGGTTCGAGGGATTGTTGCGAAGCGATGTTGCCTCGCTGATCGCTCGGCCTGTCCCGAAGAGGTCACGGATGGCCTTTTCAAAATGTTCGCTCCGGGAGCCGGACGCTCCAGAGCGGATCAAGCAGGTGTGGGGTTGACGGGGAACCAATCGGGTCGGCGTCCAAGGATGGGCGCCGACCGGGTTCCGCCGCCCGGGATCTGCCCCGCCCGTCTTCACGGTCGATCAAACCCCCTTTACCGCGTGAAAGTCGCGCAGTGACTCTCATGATCGGAGGGTGGAGGGAGGCTTCCCCCATCCATGAAGGTCAGATACGCCCCGCTCGCAGGACAATCCGCACACACTCCGGATGGTTGAAGAAACGTATGGGCACGGAGGAGCTGCCCAGGCCGTTGGAGGTGCGTCCGATCATGGTGCCGTGGCGCCACAAGCCCTGGCCGTGCTGCTTGCAGCCTTGGCGCATGTTGGTCATGATGGGTTTGCCGGTTGGCCAGCAGACCTGGCCGCCATGGGTGTGACCGCACAGGTAGAGGTCAAACCCGTGCCGGGCTGCGATGGCGGCGATCTCCGGAGAGTGGACCAACAGAATATTGAACCCCTCCTGACGTGGTGCGGAGAGTTTCGCCAAGGCCATGCGGGTGGGGAAAAAATAGGTGTCATCCAGACCCAGAAGGTGGATGGCGGCATTTTGACGATGCACTGTGGCCTCCTCGTTGATCAACACACGATACCCCATCTCTTCGAGGGGATTGACCATGCAGACCCTGTCGTGGTTGCCGAGGGTGGCGACGAAGCCGTCCCGGGCGGGGATTCCCTGCAAGAGGAGGCGCATTTTGGCCAGCGCATGGTCATGGCTGTGCGGAAGGCTGGCCCGATAGTCCCCGGTCAGGAGACAGAGGTCGCACTGCTGGTTGTCCGTTGCCTGGAGAATGGCATCATCGATCTCCGGCAGGGTGCCGAAATGGGGATCGGACAGGTGGAGAATGGTGTAGCCATCGCAGGCGGCGGGAAGGTTTGGATGAAACAACTCTTCAGTCACCGTATGAATCTTGAGTGAATTCAAGACTCCTTGACGATACAGGGGGGTCTTTTGCATGAGGGAACGGATCTTTTTCATGCCCGTACCCGACCAGCTGCGATCAAAACCCGACCAATCGATGCCTTGCGACACGATGCGCTCCCGTCTTTCCCGTTCCTTGCGCCAGGATGGGCGACAACAAACGATCCCTTCGGGTGTTTCGGCCAGGGCGGCATAGAAGGAGTCGGGACGAAGTTTCATGAAGGACATGGTGTCATTTCCGGTCGGCAGTCAGAACCTCAAACCCTGTCATTCTGGCAGAAAAGCAGACGTTTCAGGAAGGGATCGGGGGATTTGCGGGTGGTCTGCGCACCGCTGCGGGGAAACAATCGGTCGCGCAGGCGGGTCAGAAGAAATCGCAGGCTTGCGGCGCGCAAGGCCTCATTTTCCAGTGATATCTCTTGCATGGTGAGGGCGCGAACGGCATGATATCCAGTGACCATGGCCTGGAAATGATCGGGCAGGAAGCGACCCGCAGGATCAAATCCCCAGGCAACCAGGGCAATGGCCAGATCGTAGAGCCAGCGCTCGCGACATGCATAGTGAAAGTCGATCACGCCAACCGGACCCTGTTCCACGAACAGCACATTGTCGGGGAAGAGATCGCCGTGGCAGACGCCGCTGGGTAAAGCACTCCGGAAGAAGCCGTTGTCCAGAGTCGCCAGTTCGTTGGCGATCAGGCGGGCCATGGTTGGTTCGTCGCGTTCCAGGAGGGGCTGCATGCGCTTGAACAGAGCATGCCATGCCACGGGACCCATGGGATTGGGGCGTGGATCGGGAAACCCCTCGCCGGCAAGGTGGATGCGTCCCAGCAGGGCACCCACCCTGGCGCAGTGGTCGGGTGTCGGGGCCTCCAGGTGGATGCCCGGCAAATGGGTGACAAGCAAGACGGGCCGACCGCGCAGCGCATGGTGTGTCTGGCCATGACGATCGGCGATAGGTCGGGGAGCAGGAATGCAGCGATCGGCCAGGTAGGTCGTCAGACGGAGCAGATGGTCGACGGCTGCCGCCTGGTCCGGGTCTTCCACCAGAGTCAGGACAAAGCGCCCCTGATCGGTTGTCAGGTAAAAGTTGCTGTTGTCCACCCCGGCGCTGATCCCCTCCAGTCGCAAGGGTTGGCCTATGGCGTAGTCTTGCAAGAGAGGCTGGATGTCGGCCATGCTCAGGGACGTATAAACAGACACGGTCATACCCGTAGAGACAAAAAAGGTGAGGGTGTTGTCATGACCTCTTTTGGCCAAGAAGGTTCCGGGTTGGACTCCTGCCACATCATTGGTCAGGCCGAGTCAGCCTGGCCGAACCCGACAGCGCGAGGCCCTGTCATTGTCGCCATGACCGGCGCCTCTGGCGCTCCCTATGGCATTGGTCTGATCCGGGCGCTTCTGGCAGCGCGTCAACGTGTCGATTTGCTCTTGTCCGAGGCGGCTTTGCAAGTGATTGCCCATGAGTGCCAGCTCACCTGGAGGGGTGATGCCTATGCCCTGCAACGGACCCTGCTCGACCATTTCAGCACCGACGTTGACCATTTACGCTACCACGGTCTGACCGATTGGACATCCCCTGTGGCATCTGGTTCCGGTGGGGCGCGACGCATGGTGATTTGTCCCTGCTCCATGGGAACTCTGGGTGCCCTGGCCCATGGTCTGGCCGACAATCTGATTCGTCGGGCCGCCGACGTGGTTCTCAAGGAGGGGGGGCTGTTGGTTCTTGTTCCCCGCGAGACTCCCCTGACGGTCATACACCTGGAAAACATGGTGCGGATGGTGCGCGCCGGTGCCGTCATTTTACCTGCGTCGCCAGGATTTTACCACCGCCCGGCAACCGTGGAGGCTCTTGTCGGCTTTATTGTCGAACGCATCTTGACCCGCCTGGGGATGCCGGGCTCCCCACTCTTTCAGTGGCCGCTGCCTGTTTCCGAGACCCGGCCCGACCCCCATTTTTCCATTGTCAAAGAAGAATCCAAGTAAAGATGATCTGCTCCTTTGACCAGGAAACAGATTGAACTTGGCAGGCGTCAGGGTTGTTTTTTTGGGGAGGCATGAAGGTTGTTAATTTTATATTAAGAGCCTCTTTCAACAATGCGTGTTCCACCGAAGATCCCTGGTGAGTTCAACTTGTTCCGGTGCCCGGTTTGATTTTTGGATGACTGCCGGATCCGGGCTGAGGCTTGACTGTGAGCCATTGAATAATTTTTCACTGTGATGCACAATCCACACTGTCAATATCAGTTTGTTCGAATAATCTGAACTGCCAAATTGCATCGGGAGGTTCGCCGTGAGTAATCAGTCATTGGAAGCCACTGTGGATCCTGAGCTGGTCCGAAAGTGGATCAGCGACATCGGTTCGGATTCCACAGCGGCAGTGCCGCTGCTGCAAGCCATTCAGACGGAGTACCGCTATCTGCCCCGCAGCGCCATGGATCTTGTCGTGGGAAACACCAGTATCACGGCCAGCCAGCTCTATGGTGTTGCCACTTTTTATGCCCAGTTTCGTTTGCGTCCGGTAGGTCGGCATCTGATCAAGGTTTGCCACGGCACGGCCTGCCATGTGAGTGGGGCCGCCCGGTTGGATACCGCCATTCGCCAGATCCTTGACCTCCAGGAGCCGGAGCAGGATACCGCCGCCAATGGCAGCTACACGATGGAAAAGGTGGCCTGCATTGGTTGTTGCAGTCTGGCCCCTGTCATGGTGATCGGCGAGGAGACCTTCCCCAACCTGAAAGGCGCTGACGCCCAACGTTCTTTGCAAAAGCATGCCAAAGGGCACAGCGAAGTGCTGCCCGGTGATACGCACAAGGAGGCGGAGGGTGAAGCCCATGCTGCATCGGCAGCCAAAAAGACCAAGAAATCTGCGGAGGCACGGCCATGACGACCGGCAAGGGGATGACCATCACGATCGGCGAAGGGACTTGCGGCATCGCTGCCGGTGCCCGTGACGTAGCCGCCATGCTCAAACAAAAATTTCCTGATGCTCACATGCAGAGCGTCAGCTGCCTGGGTATGTGTCACCAGGAACCCCTGATCGAAATTGCCAATCCGGACGGCAAGAGCTACATGTATGGCAAGGTCAACAAAAAGAATCTGCCCAAGATTGTCCATTTTCATCGGGGCGAAGGGGATTTGCCTGCCGCCATCTTCATTCGTTCCAGTGACGACCCGAATACGGACAAAGGCTCCTATCTCACCAGCCAGACCCGTATTGCCCTGCGCAACGTCGGCCATCTGGACCCCACGTCGGTGGACTCCTTCCTGGCCAGGGGCGGCTATCAGGCCATCAAGAAGGTTCTCGAAGGGGGTATGACCCCGGAAGCGGTGATCGAACAGGTCAAAATATCCAATCTGCGCGGTCGTGGCGGCGCCGGTTTTCCGACGGCGACCAAATGGGGCTTTGCCAGAAGCGCCCCCGGCTACCCGAAATATCTGGTCTGCAACGGCGACGAAGGGGATCCGGGCGCGTTCATGGATCGCTCCCTGCTCGAAGGCGACCCCCATTCGGTCCTGGAGGGGATGCTCATCGCCGCCTACGCCATCGGCGCCAGCAAGGGCTACGCCTACATCCGGGCGGAATATCCCCTGGCCGTCAAATTTTTTGGCCAGGCCCTGAATGATGCCCGCAGGCTTGGTTTCCTCGGAGAGAAGATTCTCGGGTCAGATTTTTCCTTTGACATCAAGATCAAAGAAGGGGCCGGTGCCTTTGTTTGTGGCGAAGAGACCGCCCTGCTGGCCTCCATCGAAGGTCAACGCGGCATGCCGCGCATTCGGCCACCCTTCCCGGCCATTCAGGGGTTGTTTGGCAAGCCGACCATCATCAACAACGTCGAAACCCTGGCCAACCTGGCGTGGATCATCAACAACGGCGGGGCCGCCTACTCTGCCATCGGCACGGAAAAGAGCAAGGGAACCAAGGTGTTCGCCCTGGCCGGGGCGGTGGCGCGCGGCGGATTGGTGGAGGTGCCCATGGGCATGTCCATCGGCGAGGTGATCAATAAAATCGGCGGAGGCTCCGCCACCGGACGCGCCATCAAGGCGGTGCAGCTGGGTGGACCCAGCGGCGGTTGCATTCCTGCGGACCTGTTCAGTACCCCCATCGATTACGATGCCATCAATGCCACGGGAGCCATCATGGGGTCCGGCGGCATGGTGGTGATGGATTCGCAATCCTGCATGGTGGATATCGCCCGTTACTTCCTCGACTTCACCCAGGTCGAATCCTGCGGCAAATGCACCTTCTGCCGCATCGGTACCCTGCGCATGAAAGAGATCCTCAGCAAGATTTGCGAGGGCAAAGGGACCATGGAAGATTTGCAAACCCTGGAGGATCTGGCCCCGCAAATCAAGGATGCCAGCCTCTGTGGTCTTGGTCAGACCGCGCCGAACCCGGTCCTCACCACCCTGAAATATTTCCGGGACGAATACATCGCCCATGTGCGGGACAAGCGGTGTCCGGGTGGGGTGTGCAAGGCCCTGATCACCCATACCATCAACCAGAAGAGTTGCACCGGCTGCACCATCTGCAAACGGTACTGCCCGACCAACTGCATCAGCGGCGAGTTGAAAAAGCCGGAAACCTGGGTGATCGATCAGAGTCTGTGCATCAACTGCGGCATGTGCAAGGAAGTCTGTAATCCCGAGGCCGTCACCGTGGAGTCGTTAGGCCTGACTGCGACCCACTCCCAGCCAGCGAGGGCATCCGCATGAGCAATACCATTACCGTCACATTGAATGGCCGTTCCACTGAAACGGCTCCCGGAGCCACCATCCGCGAGGTGGCGGAGGCCAATGGCGTCCATATCCCCACCTTTTGCCATGATGACCGCCTGAAACCCTTCGCCTCCTGCTTCCTGTGCGTGGTGGAAGTGGCCAATGCGCGGACGCTTCTGCCCGCCTGTTCCACCAAGGTCATGCCGGGCATGGTCATCCAGACCGACAGCCCCAAGGTGGCCCACAGTCGCAAAACCGCCCTGGACCTGCTCCTCTCCGATCACGCCGGGGATTGTATCGCCCCCTGCGAGGCTACCTGCCCGGCCAATATCGACATCCAGGGCTATGTCGCGCACATCGCCAATGGCAATTTTGCCTCGGCGGTGCGCCTGATCAAGGAGCGCAACCCCCTGCCGGTGGTGTGCGGTCGCATCTGTCCGCACCCTTGCGAGTCGCAGTGTCGGCGCGGCCTGGTGGATGAGGCGGTCGCCATCAATCCCCTGAAGCGCTTCTCCTCCGAATATGAGTTGTCTCACGGTCCCATCGTGCCGCAACCGGCACCGGACACCGGACACAAGGTCGCCATCGTCGGTGGAGGACCGGCCGGTCTGTCGGCGGCCTTTTATCTGCGCAAGATGGGCCATGCCGTGGAGATCTTCGAGGCCCTGCCTGCCCTGGGCGGCATGGCTCGCTATGGCATTCCGCGTTTTCGTCTGCCGTGGGAGCTGATGGATGGAGAGATCAAATCCATCCTGGACATGGGCGTGGCTGTCCACCATAACCAGCGTCTGGGCAGGGATTTTACCATCGCCGACCTCAAGGGGCGCGGCTTTGGGGCGATCCTGCTTGCCATCGGTGCGCACAAGGCCAAACCGATGCGGGTTCCGCACGAAGAGGCGCCGGGTGTGATCGGTGGCGTCGATTTTCTGCGCAAGGCGGTCATGGGCGAGCCTCTGCACATTGGCAAGGGCAGTCGGGTCGCGGTGATCGGCGGTGGCGATGCCGCCATGGACTGCGCCCGGGTGGCGCGTCGGCAAGGGTCGGAAGTGGCCCTGCTCTACCGGCGCACGAAAAAAGAGATGCCAGCCAGCCCCATCGAGCAGGAAGAGACGCACGAAGAGGGGATCGACATCCAGTATCTGGTCGCTCCGGTCGAGGTGGTCCTGAATGACAAGGGGGCAGCCAAAGCCTTGCGCGTCATCACCATGGAACTCGGTGAACCGGACAAGTCAGGACGCCGCTCTCCGGTCCCCGTGGCTGGCAGCGAGAAGGATCTGCCGTTCGATCTCATCATTGCCGCCATCGGGCAGGATCCGGACCTCACCTGCCTCGACAAGGAGACCGAGAAACCCAAGACCACCAAGTGGAACACCATCGTTTATGATGAAAAGACCAACGTCACCTCCCTGCCCGGTGTCTTTGCCGCCGGTGACTGTTCTTTCGGTCCCGATATTCTCATTCGGGCGATTGGCGAGGGGCGACGGGCGGCGATGGCCATCGGTCTGCATTTGAACGGGGCTGAAGTCACCTTGAAGAGCCAGTATGCCATTTCCAGGGGACGGTTGGCCGATCTCGAAGCTGCCGATTTCCAACCCCGCTTCGTTCACAGAAAACGCGCCCTGGAAACCACCCATCCCCCGGAGAAGAGATTGACCAACGCAGGGGGCTGGGCACCGATCAATATTGGTCTGGACCAGGCACAAGCCATGGCCGAGGCATCGCGCTGCATTTTGTGCGGATGTGCCGCCCGTTTCGACTGCGACTTGCGCCACTACGCCACCGCCTACGGCGCGACCGAAAAACGTCTGGAAGGGGACAAGCGCTCCTACGTCGTCGACAGTCGCCATCCGCTGATCACCATCGAACCGGACAAGTGCATCACCTGTGCGAGCTGTGTGCGGATGTGTTCCGAGGTTCGGGATGTGCATGCCCTCAGCTTCATCAACCGTGGTTTTGGTACGCGGATCGGTCCCACCTTCGATGATCCGCTGCACAAGACGGGTTGCGACTCCTGCGGCATGTGCGTCGATCTCTGCCCGACCGGCACCCTGACCGTCAATTTCAAGCAGGAGACCGGCCCCTGGATCAGCATGGCCAAACAGACCACCTGTTCGGCATGCAGTCGCGGGTGTGGTCTGGAGGTGCATACCGCCGAGGATCGCGTGGTCAAGGTGGTGTCCATGGATGGTGATCCGGTCAACAGCGCCAACATTTGCGCCGAGGGACGCTTCAGCTACCAGCTGATTGGCAAGGAGCCGACCGCCGATACGGAAACCGCCCTGAAACGGGCTGAAGAGATTCTCTCTCAGGCCAAAGAGCTGGCTGTCGTCGTCTCTCCATTCCTGACGGTTGAGGAGACCTATGTGGCAGCGGCCCTGGTACGCGCCAAGGGTGGAAAACTCTACTATCCGACCGACAAGGGCATCGCCGGACCGGCCAAACCTGTGGGAAAATTCCGGGGCGAGGCCAATGTGGCGCTGCTCAAGCGGCTGGGTGCTTCTGCCTGGCAGACCAGTCTGCATCCTGACACCCTGGTCATGGTGGGCACCAAAGTGGAGTCGCCGGTCGATGTGGCGCGGCGGATTCTCGTCGGGCCTTATCGGGGCGACGCCGTGGTGGCCGTTTTTGTCCAGACCGCCGATCCCCTGGAGTGTGAAGGCTCGTTCCTGAACCGGGATGGCCAGGTGGGTCGTCTGCGGGTGGCTTTGGGACACGCTGTCAACCGTGGTACGGCCAAACTCCTGGCCCGGCTGCTGCACGACGCCGAGCTGGGTAAACAGGATGTTGTCCAGCAACGGTTGATCAAGGAGGTTCCCGAACTGGTCTCCCTGACAGCCTTGAATGGCGATACCGCGCGGGTGGTCCAGACCACCTTGTTGCCGGTCCTGGAGCCTGCTGCCCCGGATCTGCGGCAAATCCGTTTCAGAGAGCATATGCACAAGATGGATCTTGTTTGGGCGTGAGCTGATTCATCACCCCGTTAACTCTCTATCGCCCCGATCTGGGCAGCCCTGTGTCATGCACGACACAGGGCGCTCCGGTCGGGGCTTTTTTATCGGTGATGGCGTCATGGAGTGGTTACGGAACAAGTGGCGTCGCCGGGCATGGCTGATGATGGTCGCGGCGCTGATTCTGGCCACGCTGCACCTGGGACCGGGCGCCGAGTTGCAGGAGGTGGTCGACTTTTCGCCCAACCCCGGACATTTACGCCTCTATCTCCATTTGCCCGAAAAGCGGGTGCCCCATCCGGCCCTGGTGGTCGCTCTGCATGGGTGTTATCAATCGGCGGCGGTCTATGCGCAAGCCAGCGGCTGGCTGGCGGAGTCGGAACAGCTGGGTTTTCTTCTCCTGCTGCCGGAGCAGCGGTTTTGGAACAACCCCATGCGTTGTTTCAACTGGTTTGGCGCTGCCGAAGCCAACGGCGGCGGCGAAGTGGCCTCTCTGAGTGCCATGATCGACAACGTGGTGAGCGCTCATGCGATCGATCCCCGCCAGGTCTTCATCACCGGGCTTTCCGGGGGGGGCGCCATGGCCGCCTTGATGCTGGCCACCCGACCGGCGAGCTTTGCCGGAGGAGGTATCGTTGCCGGTGTCCCTTCCCGCTGTGCCGACAATGCCTTTCTGGGCCTCCTCTGCATGGTCACGGGTTGGGAACGGTCGCCGCAGCAGTGGGGGGATCGGGTCCGTCAGGCTGTGCATCCACCCGGCCAGTGGCCGCGTGTCTCGATATGGCAAGGAACCCACGATTGGGTCATCAACCCCGACAATGCCCGGGAACTGGTCAAGCAGTGGACCAATCTGCACGGCATTGCTGTCGATGGCGGTCAGCAAGAGAGTGTGGATGGGCATGTGCGCTCCCGTTTTCGTCTGGCCAACGGTACGGTGGTTGTCGAGGAGCATCTTCTCGACCAGGGGCATGGGCAATCCATCGATGCAGACCATGAGTGTGGCAGAAGAGCGCCTTTCATGGTCAGCGGAGGGAGTTGTACAAGTCATCATCTGGCCCATTTTTTTCTGCAACCTTGACCGCCGTTTGGGCTGAGAGTCACCGCAAAATGGGGTCCAGGGGGCTGGCCCCCTGGCAGGTCCAGGACAGAGTCCTGGCAGGTCCA